>JABIRP010000133.1 GCA_018699735.1 Rhodospirillaceae bacterium
CCGGTCAATATCACCGACCTGATCGTTATTCTTGTGATCTTGGGCTCGGGGTTGCTTGCTTTCCTGCGCGGTTTTTTCAAAGAAGTATTTTCCATAGGGTCCTGGGTCGGCGCGATTTTCGCTTCGCTTTATGGTCTGGAGTATGTGCGCCCGTTCGCTCGCGACCTGATACCAGCCGAAACCGTGGCCGACTTGGCGGCTGGGGCTGGGTTGTTCATCGGATCTCTCATCTTTCTGTCAATCGTCAGCCATTACCTAGCCCAGGCACTCCAGGCGCGAAGCTTGAGCGCGATCGATTGTTCGCTCGGATTTTTGTTCGGGTTGCTCCGAGGCGCCATTCTCGTTTGCCTCGCGTTCTTGGTCATTCAATGGGCCATCGAAGAGGCGAACTATCCGCCTTGGCTGAAGGAAGCGAAAACCTTGCCCTTGGCCCGCCAGGGGTCCGAGTCGCTGCTTTCGCTGGTGCCAGAGCACTATAGAAGCGACGCGGATCGAGCCGCTTCCGAAGCCAAGCGCAAGGCAGAAGAAGAGTTCCGCCGCCGGTCATTGCGGGCTTTGACCGAGCCGACGCCGACCGGCGGAGCAAAATCCGGTGCGACGAATGGTTCCACCGGGTATACTGATAAGGAACGACAGGATATGAACCGAACAATCCAAAAGACGCAGTGACCGGATCAGCCCACGGCGACCTCCGCCATGTCGCCTCCGCCACACAGCCCCCGCCACGCCGCTCTGTGCGGTAGGCCTGTCAACGAGGATCGATGATTGACGGTGATCACCCCCTACCTCGACGATGACCATCTGCGCGAGGAGTGCGCGGTATTTGGTATTTACGGAACCACCGACGCGGCTGCACATACCGCTCTCGGCCTTCATGCCCTCCAACACCGCGGACAAGAAGCGACCGGCATCGTCGCCTGTAACGGTGAGCAGTTCCACGCCCACCGCGGCCTTGGCCATGTCGGCGAAAACTTCGCCGGTGATAACGCCGGCGCGGTCGACAAACTCATCGGCTATGCCGCGATCGGCCATAACAGATACTCCACCACCGGCGTCCCTAATCTACGCAACGTTCAGCCGCTTTTTGCGGATTTTGAATTTGGCGGCTTGGCCTTGTGTCACAACGGCAATCTGACCAATGCCTTGGAATTGCGGACACAAATGGTTCACGAAGGCAGCCTGTTCCAGTCCACGACGGATTCCGAGACGATCATCCACTTAATCGCACGCTCCCGCCAAGCGACGGTGATCGATCGCGTCGTTGACGCCTTGCGGCAAATCGAAGGTGCCTATTCCGTCGTCTGTTTGACCAAGAACATGGTGGTTGGTGTTCGCGATCCACTCGGCGTTCGCCCCTTGGTCTTAGGCCAGATTGGGGAGGCCTATATATTGGCGTCCGAGACCTGCGCCTTGGATATCATTGGTGCCGATTTTGTTCGCGATATAGAGCCAGGCGAAATGGTTGTCCTGGACGACTCCGGCGTGCATTCGATCCGCCCCTTTGCCGAGCAGAACAGGCGCTTTTGCGTCTTCGAATACATCTACTTTTCCCGCCCCGACAGCGTGGTCGAAGGGCTTTCCGTCTACGAGGCGCGCAAATCTATCGGCCGCGAACTTGCGAAAGAAAATCAGGCGCCGGCCGATGTTGTAATCCCGGTGCCGGATTCCGGTGTTCCTGCAGCGATCGGTTACGCTGAAGCCGCCGGTGTTCCCTTTGAATTGGGCATCATCCGAAACCATTATGTCGGACGCACCTTCATTGAGCCGACCGATCATGTGCGGCACCTGGGTGTAAAGCTGAAACACAATGCCAATCGGGCCCAGATCAATGGCAAACGGGTGGTGTTGGTCGACGACTCAATCGTTCGCGGCACAACATCCACGAAAATCGTGGAGATGGTTCGAGCGGCAGGCGCCACTGAAGTCCATATGCGTATCGCCAGTCCACCAACCTCGTATTCCTGCTATTACGGTGTCGACACACCGAAGCGAGAGAAGCTGCTCGCGGCACGAATGAGCGTCGAGGAGATGGCTCGAGAGATTGGCGTCGACAGCCTCGCATTCATATCTCTGGATGGACTGTACCGAGCGATGGGTGCATCGGAAGGGCGTGACCCAGACGCTCCAAGCTACTGCGATGCTTGTTTCACCGGCGACTATCCGATCAGCTTGACCGATCTGAACGGCGGCAACACCGACAAACAACTCTCGCTCTTGGCCGAAGCGTCGTGAAGGTTTCTCATATTATGACGAACCATCAATGACTGGGCGTCTCGCTGGGCGTCTCGCTGGACGTGTAGCTGTCATCACCGGGGCCTCGCGAGGTATTGGTGCGGCGGTGGCAAAGGGTTTTGCGGCCGAGGGTGCACACGTGATCCTGGTCGCCCGAACGATCGGTGGGCTGGAAGAGGTCGACGATGAAATCAAGGCGGCCGGTGGATCAGCAACGCTTGTGGTTATGGATCTTCGGGATTATCCCGCAATCGATCGGCTGGGAGCATCGATCTATGAGCGTTGGGGCAAGCTCGATATCCTGGTCGCGAACGGTGGAATTCTCGGGAAATTGATGCCAATTCACCAGTACGACCCTGAGCTTTGGGAAGAGGTCATCGCCGTAAACTTGACCGCCAACCAGCGCCTGACCCGATCCCTCGACCCCCTGCTGCGGCAATCCGATGCTGGGCGCGCGGTTTATGTCACCTCCGGTGCCGCACATGGCGATCGACCCTATTGGGGCGCCTATGCGGTTTCCAAGGCTGCACTTGAGGCAATGGTTCGTTCCTATGCGGCCGAAACCCGAAAAACCAACCTGCGGGTCAACATGCTGAACCCGGCCGCGACCCGCACCGGCATGCGGGCGGAGGCGTTCCCGGGCGAGGACCCCATGTCGCTGAAAACACCGGAAGACCTGGTGCCATTGTTCATCGACCTCGCCTCCCCGGAATGCAGACGACATGGCGACCTGGTCAACCCGTAAAGCACTTGCCCTTTCCGTCGTCCTGGCAACAATTCTGCTGGGCGGCGCACAAACTTGGGCAACTGAACTCCAGGCCCATCGCGGCGGCCGAGGCTTGATGCCAGAGAATACGCTACCCGCTTTCGTATCGGCCCTCGAACTTGGGGTCGATACGCTGGAATTGGATACGGCCATCACAGCCGACGGTCATGTCGTGATCTCCCACGACCCCGTTCTAAAGCCACGGCTCGCCCGCCGCGAGGGTGTCTGGATTACAGATGAAATCCCGATCTCAAGCCTGACCCTAGCCGAACTCCGACAATTCGATGTCGGCCGGCTCGACCCCGAGAGCCGTTATGCCAAGCGCTATAAGCGCCAACGAGCCGTCGACGGCACGGCGATACCACTACTCTCCGACCTGTTCGCGTTAGTGAAACGACGGGGCTCGAAGGTTGGCTTCAACATTGAGACCAAGATCGCTCCGACGACCCGCTCCCTCACCCGTCCACCCGCCGAATTCGCCCAACTGTTGTTATCCGCGATTGATGCGGCTCAGATGCGAGAGCGCGTGACAATTCAGAGTTTCGATTGGTCTAGTTTGTCGGCCTTCGCCAAGATCGCACCCGAAATTCCGCGCGTTCATCTGACGGCCGAGCAGAACTGGCTGGACAATATTCAGCGAGATACGCCCGGCCCCTCCCCCTGGTTGGCAGGCACAGACGTGGATGACTACGGCGGATCGATCCCAGCGATGGTCAAAGCGTCCGGCGGTACCGTTTGGTCGCCCTATCACCGGGATTTAACCGAAGCCACCTTGCGTCAGGCGCAAGCGTTAGGCTTGAAAGTCGTGGTTTGGACTGTGAACCGCCCGGCCGATATGCAGCGCTATATCGCGATGGGCGTGGACGGCCTGATCACCGATTATCCAGACCTAGGGATGACGGCGGTCAAAGCGAAATAGTGCCTGCATCTGCCCAATTCGATTCTGAAGAAGTATATTCAACGCCTGTAGCATTTTTTTGACTGTTACTATGGTACATGAGACCGTTATCTGGAATGACACAGCGGAGTGATTCGGTGTTCCACTTTTCCAATAAACAAGGAAACTGGAGAGAACTCGACGAGGCACTCAATCTCGAATCCGAGCGCTTGAAGCAAATGCTCGCCTTGTGGGAATTAAAACGAGGATCCAAGGATATTCCCAATCGGGCTGATTTCGACATAGGGGAACTGATGCAGTTCGATGGGAGAGTAGCCCTCATCGATGTGGAACATGATCCCATGCGGTTTCGATTCAGATTGGTCGGAACCCATATCACACAAACTCTGGAACGAGATTCGACAGGTCAGTACCTAGATGAACTATACTCACCGGAATTGCTCGCAGTTGCGGTTAAGTCCTATGAATTTTGCGTTGAACGGAAACGCCCAATTCGAGCGTTTGGTCACATGGCCCATGCCGATAAGGACTATGTCAGGTTCGAGGCAATCGATATGCCGTTGTCTCTGACCGGAGACCGAGTAGAGGTGATCCTGAAAGGGACCAATTTTCCCACGCGGACGACCTTCCAGCCTTAAACCAAATCTCACACCCTCTGACGCTCAGCCAACCGCCGCAAGCGGCAGGTTCACCAGCAAGTTTTGCGGTTTTAGCCTGACCCGGGACGTTTCATCCATCGCCAAGCCGAGATAAATTGGCTTGCCGGCCAGATCCGCCCGCATCTGGGCCGGCTCCAAGAACTCCAGGCGAAATAAGATCAACAGGCGCGCCAGTCTCTCCTCTTCGACAGCCTCACCGCTGTAGAGCGCATTCAGAATCGCATTCGCCTCGGCGTCGAGACCGACATGCCAAGACCAATGTTCGTCATCAATCCGCTGCATCGGTGTAATTCGAACTTCGGCTCTCAGGAAGTGTGCCACCCAAACCTCCAAGACCCGACAAAGGGCGTCGAGACCCGGGCGGGTAAAGGTGAGGTCCAGCACCGTATCAAAGGCGTCACTACGAGCCCAGTAGATCTCTTTGTTGTCATCGTTAAGAACATCGAGTTCGATCTCGCGCATCGGCGTTTCGGCTTCCCGCAGAAGCTGGCCCAATCCACCGGCACCGCCGGTGGCGGCATGCATCTCGACCGTCTCTTCGTCGGCCAGCATTGCACTGCCATCCAGTAAGGTCACGCGTTGGGCACGGAACAGCAGTTCACCTGCACGAGCCCGAAACGGGTCTCGTACCGGCTCCAGAACGTGGCGCAGGATGATATGCGCCATCTGGTCGAGGAACAGCGGTGGTAATTGGATTGCTCCCGCCCGAAACAATCCAAGGTAACACGCCTCCAAAGTACCGGCGGAAACCAGCGCGTCTCGGAAACTCAGAACAATCTGGTAGGTTTCGCGGGCATCTGGATCAGCGAGTTGCGCGAGCTGTTCACTCGAAACTGTCAAGCGAGGGTCTTCCAGGAGCGCCGCATGCAGAGATCGCTCGGTATCGCAGGACTCCTCAATCGGCCGCACCTCGGGTCGAAGAAAAAACGCCCGCAGAAAATCATCGGTAATTGGCAACCAACCGTTTTCGTCGGGACTGAGCAGGGAGTGACCGGAGGCAATCCAAAAATCCGGCGCGGTCACGATAAATCCCAACTTGGTCCGTCGAGTACCATCGAGAGAGGCAGGATGCGCGCGCCGCCCTTTTGCTCCAGCACCACGCCACCGGCCGGGTTCAAGCCGGCGAGCTTGCCCTCGAAGGTCTCACCAGCGATCACAATCTTGGTCTCCTCGCGGTACTGATAGGCCCGTGGCTCCCAATTGCCCATGATTGCCTCAAATCCATCGGCCCGGTAGCGTTGGAACCAGAGCAGAAAATGGCGCCCAAAACTTTCGACCAGATCGATCGCCCGAACCTCGACACAGCCCTCTTCGACAAGGCTGGTCCGCTCGATCCGGGTCCCAGGTTCCACTAACGCGTCCTCGCCCGGGCCAGCAATGTCGATCTCGGCGCCGACAACCATCCAGTCCGGCATGCCATCCTCACCATCCGGTCCAATTCTCACCTGTAATCCGCCGACCAAACCACCGTTCAGGTATATTCGGTCCGGCCAACCGAACATCACACCGACGATCGCCGGCAGTCTGGCCCCCAAGGCATCGCCCAGCGCCAGCATCGAGACATGCACCATCTGAAGCGCTTCAGCCTTCGGGCGGTCCGGTGCCAGAACAATGGCGCACCGCATACGGCCTTCGTCTGTTGCGTAATACAATTCACCGGGGTCACCGTCGGCCTCAGCGCTCGCACAAGCCGCTGCCAATGGGTCCTGGCCAGCGGGAACAGCGATACCGCTCAGGAGCGGTGGCAGGTCTGGTATCTGTTGTTCTGTCATGAATTCGAGAATTACGCCGCATGGGCATGAAGGCAAGTGTTGATGCCATCACCGGTGCCACACTGCGGAAAGGTGGGGACGGATCGCTATAACGTTTCAGGTCTCGGACGGACTGTTTTCAACGCCTATTAAGATGTCGCACCGATGAAATCTCCCATCAGATCGATCTGTTTGTCCAGCATGTGTCGGCCGTAGTGGACCCGACACCCCCGGTCCAAAGCAGCGGAGATGAGAGCCGTGGTCTCCGGGATCATGACGATCTCCGCCAACACCGTCTTGGGCGCGAGTTTGCCCGGGTCAAGCGGCAAGGCGTCACCCTCGGCCAGCCCCAGGCTGGTGGCGTTCACGGCAATATCAAAGCCACTCGGATCCGGCTCTCCCGCCTCGACCGGAACCGAGGGATATGCTGCGGATACATTTGCCGCCAATTCCTCCGCTTTGGCCCGAGTGCGATTTGCGATCACCAGACGCGATACGCCGGAGGCTGCCAGCGCATAAGCGATCGCCATACCGGCCCCGCCTGCCCCAAGCTGCAGTACCGATTTTCCGGTCACCTCAAAGCCCTCGGCCCGCATGCCGGCGACGAAGCCCTGGCCATCAAAGTTTTCGCCAACCATGCGGCGGTCATCGGTAAACCTAACGGCATTGACAGCACCGACCAGGCGGCCCTGCTCGCCAACTTCGTCGCAAAGCTGCATCAGGGCGACTTTGTGCGGAACCGTGACACAGAGACCGTAAAGGCTCCTCTGCGCCTTGAAGCCGGCAACCGCCGCCGGCAGGTCTTCCGGCGTCACGTGCACTGGTATCAGGACCGCGTCGATGCCCCGGGCTTCAAAGACCGGGTTATACACCGCTGGCGCCCGCACATGCGCGATCGGATCAGAGATTACGCCGAAAACCCGCGTCTTACCGGTTATATCGAGGGTGACAGGCATGGAAACTCCATAGTTCGAACGATTGTCATCCCGGACGCAGCAAAGAGGAGATCCGGGATCTTCGGTGGGAACAAACTCGGACAGAGATCCGGGGTTAAGCCCGGGATGGCGTATTTTCTGAGGATATTGTGAGGACCTAGAACTTCACCATGTCGCCGCCCTTAAGTTGGAGCATCTCGCGGGCCTCCGTCGGGGTCGCGACCTCCAACGACAAGTCCTCAACGATACGCTTGATCTTAGCGACCTGCATGGCGTTGCTCTCAGTCAGTTTGCCCTTGGAGATATAGAGGCTGTCCTCCATACCCACGCGCACGTTGCCGCCGAGCATGGCCGCCATGGTGCAAAAGTTCATCTGGTGGCGCCCAGCCGCCAGGACTGACCACTGATAGTCGTCACCGAACAGCTTGTTGGCGATGCGCCGCATATGCATCAGGTTCTCTTCATCGGCGCCGATGCCGCCCAGAATTCCGAAGATCGTCTGCACGAAAAGCGGCGGCTTGACCAGGCCACGCTCCAGAAAATGCGCCAGAGTGTAAAGATGTCCAACGTCATAACACTCGAATTCAAAGCGGACGCCGTGACCCTCACCTAAATCCTTAAGAATATACTCTATATCTTTGAATGTATTTCTAAATATGAAATCACGAGAGTTCTCAAGAAACTGCGGTTCCCAGTCGTACTTGAACTCTTTCATCTTATCCAGGATCGGGAACAGGCCGAAGTTCATCGAGCCCATATTCAACGATGTCATTTCCGGGCTGGCGGCCCGGGGAGCGGCCAAGCGTTCGTCGAGGCTCATGCCATGACCGCCGCCGGTGGTGATGTTGATCACCGCGTCGGTCGCCTGCTTGATGCGTGGCAGGAACTGCATGAATACGTCTGGGTCCGGTGTCGGGCTTCCATCCTCAGGATTACGAGCATGCAGATGCAAGATCGAGGCACCAGCCTCGGCTGCGGCAATCGATTGCTCCGCCACTTCGTCTGGCGTGATCGCCAGATATGGGCTCATCGTCGGGGTATGGATGGAGCCGGTAACGGCGCAGGTGATGATGACCTTGTTCGACGACGAAGCCATGCGTTTTCTCCTAGGATCTACGGTGAGGTGGCCACTGATTTGAATAAGCCTAGCCCGACCTAGAATTTTTTTCGACGGATTTTCGGTCGCGGGCCGTTTTACCCTATGAAGGGCCGGACCCAATCGGCCTAAAACACCCCGACAGGAGTTTGAAGATGAACCGCAAGAAACTCGCAATCGCACTAATCGGTGCCGGATTGCTCGCTGGCGCCGCAGTCGTTCCGGCCGTGGCACATGTCACGACATCCACGAAAGGGCCCAGCGCACATGGTGGCATGACAGGCAACATGATGGGCGGCATGGCGGGCCACCACGCGCAAGGGATGAAAAGTGGCGGCATGATGGGTGGCGGCATGATGGAAAAGCACGCCGCAATGATGGAAGAGCGTATGACCGCCATGGATGCGGACAAAGACGGAAAGCTCAGCCAAGCTGAAATCTTCGCCTACCGCCAAACCCGTTTCACCGAGCTCGATACCGATCAGGACGGCAGTCTTTCGGCCGAGGAATTGGATGTCGCAGGAAAAGAGAGACGGCTTGACGGACTGTCCCGCCGCCTCGCATTCATGGACACCGACGGCGACGGTAAGGTGGGTATGGATGACTTCGCGCGTCATCGCGGCAAACACATGCAGCGCCTGAGCCGACATGGCGTCATGGGCGAGGATGGGTCCATCGATATGGAGCGTATGCGTGAAGTGATGCAGCAAATGATGCAGCGCCACAGCGGCCACGGGTCATCCGGTGGCGGACATGGTAGAAGTGGCCATCATAACTGACGACAGCCACACGAGCCTCGCATCGAACACACCAACATCGCCCGGCCGCTGGAATGAAGCACGATGATCCCGACATGGATCTCCTTGAACGGATCGCCGATGGCGACCAAGCGGCTGGGCGCGTGCTCGTCGAGCGCCATTCCGATCGACTCTTCGGGTTTGCGATGCGCATGCTCGGCCGCCGCGAGGATGCTGAAGACGTTGTGCAGGAAAGCTTCATGCGAGCTTGGCGGTCAGCTGACCGGTGGCGGCCGACCGCGAGTGTATCGAGTTGGCTCCACCGCATCACGCACAACCTTAGTGTCGACCGGCTGCGCGCCCGACGCCCGGACCTCGACATCGCCGAGGTCGATCCGCCAGACGACAAGGCCGACCCAGCAGCGCTCCATCAGGCCACCGAAGTCGCGCGACACGTGGCCGCCGCGATCGAAACACTGCCGGAGCGCCAGCGCGCGGCGTTGTTACTGGTGCATTATCAGGACCTATCCGGGAGCGAAGCGGCAGAGGTTTTGGATATCACGATTGAAGCACTCGAATCCCTACTTGCCCGAGGGCGCCGGACCTTGCGGGCCAAGCTTTCGCCAGAACGAGAC
>JABIRP010000134.1 GCA_018699735.1 Rhodospirillaceae bacterium
CCCTCAACGGTATCTTCAAGGCCGCCAGAGCTAGGGCCAGGGGCTACCGCAATGTCGACACCTTCATAACCATGATCTATCTGATCGCCGCACCACTCGGAAAACTCATCAATTCCACTTGAAACGTCGAGGAGCCAAAAAACTGTTGTGTTTGTAAATCATTGAGAATCTTTATGGAGCCCGGTAATTGCACATTTTTTCCCAAACACAAAAATCTTGTTCATGGAAAGAAACTTGGAAGACACTGTTTACTCTCATTTGTCAGCTTCAAAATTTGAAAATGATGACATCTACGATTTTTCTACCAGATCTCAGCAGGTTTATACCTCAACCGATATGAATTCTAATTTTCCAGTGTTATTGAAAAATGATGTCGACAACTCTTTGATGTTTGACGACATTGAGTTGAGCCCAATTGACCAAACACTCCTCAATATTTCAGTGTTGGGGAAACTCGCATCAGCGCTGAAACGTTCGATACCAAAGGAGAATTATTGCCATATTTCAGCAGATCTGTTGTTCTCTAGAGACAAAGAGGAGATCAGGAATCTTTTAGTTTTTCTTGGTGCGTACAACGCAGAGAATGCAGAGTTCACACACGACCATTACCTGGTAAAACACAATCAAAAACAACGGCAGGGTCGATTTTCTCAAACGAACATTGATAAAACTAAACTCGAAATTAGATGCAGAATTGCTGATTTTTTCGAAAATTTGTTATAGTACTCATAATTACAAAATTGTTGGCAATTTCCATGAGTTTTGGCCGTCTTAACCACCACCGTAGAGCGCGGCAGATTTGGGCCCAGTTATTTACGTTCTATGCGGCGGTTTGAGCCAGGTGGCTCAATCGATTCTATGAAAAACTTTTTCGATGGGGATTTGGAATTGCGTGCCAATATAGGATGGAACCTGTTCGCCTGACGTGATCTAAGAAGATGATGGGACCATCACTTCGGCCTCTAAATAGTCAGCCGCAAATCTGGTGTCGTTCAAAATTTCTCGACCCAGGGCCGAAGCTCGATCTCCCAGGCCCATGAGTTACGCGGTTGGCGGATGAAATGGAGATAGGTCTCGGCGATCGCGTCGGGATCGAGGAATCCGTCGGCGCCGCGCTCCTCGCGCGGGTCATTCGGCTGACGGATGCCGCCGTCGATAACAAAATGGCCAATATGGATACCTTTGGGGTGCAGTTCTCGCGCCATCGCCTCGGCTAGTCCGCGCAGACCGAACTTGCCCATGGCGAAGCAGGACGAGTTGGCAAAGCCCTTCACGCTTGCTGAAGCGCCGGTGAAAAGGATGGTTCCGCCCCCCTTCTGCAGCATCCGCCGAGCGGCCTGTTGGGCGACCAGGAAGCCGCCATGGCAGGTGATCGTCGTGGCTTTAAGCACCGCGTCCGGATCGAGGTCGACCACCGCACCCCGCACCCTGGATGAGGGATTGTAGACCACGATGTCCGGCACTTCGCCTCTGGTCTCCAGTTCCTCGAACAATGCCGCGACCTGGCCAGCATCAGAGACGTCGCAGGCATGGGCCGTCGCGCCGGTTTCCTCTAAGAGGTCAGAGAGCTTGTCTGGTGAACGCGCAGCAAGCGTCACGGTCATGCCCTCGCGGGTGAATAGCCGCGCGAGCGACGCGCTCAGTCCGTATCCGGCGCCGACGATAAGTGCGGTTTGATTGGCCATCATGTCCTCCGTTGATTGCCGGAGGAGTATTGCGCGAGCGGGCCTGTGAAGAAAGGCTCTCGCGATGCTCGGCTGGAAAGCGGGCTTAGTTTGTGAAACGCTAAACTTAGGCCGCCGCGTCCGTCGAGAGGTTCGGGTCATAAGCCAAATTCGGCGCCAGCCAGCGCTCAACCTCGACAATCGTCATGCCCTTACGCCGTGCATAGTCCTCGACCTGGTCGCGGTCGATACGACCGACTCCGAAGTACCGTGCCTCAGGATGCGAGAAATAAGTGCCACTGACACTGGAAGCCGGCCACATCGCGCAGTTCTCGGTCAGTTTCACGCGGATTTCTGCCTCGGCATCCAACAAGGCAAACAACGCCCGCTTCTCGGTATGGTCGGGACAGGCAGGATAACCCGGTGCCGGCCGGATGCCGCGATACTCTTCGGCAATCAGCGCCTTGTTCGGCAGGTCTTCCGACGGTGCATACCCCCAGAACTCCTTTCGCACGCGCTCATGCATGCGTTCGGCAAAGGCCTCGACGATACGGTCACCGAGGGCCTTCAGGAGGATCGCACGGTAGTCGTCATGCGCCTTTTCGTATTCGACCGCGTGGCGCTCGATCTCCGGACCTGCGGTGACGACAAAGCTTCCGATGTAGTCCGTGATGCCGGTCTCGGCGGGTGTTATGAAATCGGCCAAAGCCAGATTGGCCCGCCCTTCCCGCGAGTGCGCGATCTGCTGGCGCAGGGTGTGGAGCGTCGTACTCACACCTTCGTGGGAGATTTTGATGTCGTCGCCAACCGTAGTCGCTGGCCAGAACCCGACCACTGCACTCGGTTTTAGCCAACCACCGGCTTTGATCTCCTCCAGCATTTCAAGCGCATCGTCGTAGAGCGGACGCGCGGCCTCCCCGACCTTCGGGTCGTCGAGAATTTCCGGAAACCGACCGTGCAGGTCCCAAGCCTCGAAAAATGGCTTCCAATCGATGCAGGCAATCAACTCGCCCAGGTCGTAGTCGGTAAAGGTTCGGGTGCCGAGGAAGCTCGGGACCGGCGGCTCATACCCCTGCCACTCGAGCCCAAGGCGGCCAGCTCGAGCTTCGGCAATCGAAAGCCGCTCGCGGCGACCGTCATTGCGCGCGTAACCGGCACGGATCCGGGCATAGTCTTCTGCCACATCTTCGACATAAGCCGCCTTCTTGGCGGTCTTCGACAAAAGCGTTGAGGATACGCCGACAGCGCGCGAGGCGTCTGTGACGTAAACCACCGGCCCGTCGTAATTCGGTGCAATCTTGACCGCCGTATGCACTTTCGAGGTGGTCGCTCCGCCGATCAGCAATGGCAGGTCGAATTTTTCTCGCTTCATCTCGGAAGCGACGTAACACATTTCATCCAGGCTGGGAGTGATCAGACCGGAGAGACCAATCGCATCAACGTTGTGCTTTCGAGCCTCATCCAGGATTTTGGCTGCTGAGACCATAACCCCAAGGTCTATGACCTCGTAGTTGTTACACTGGAGCACGACGCCGACGATATTCTTGCCGATGTCATGAACATCGCCTTTCACGGTCGCCATGAGGATCTTTCCGGCGGAACTGCCAGCGCCAACTTTCTCAGCCTCCAAGAACGGATTCAGATAGGCCACCGCTCGTTTCATGACGCGAGCAGACTTCACGACCTGCGGCAGGAACATCTTCCCGGCACCGAATAAATCTCCGACGACATTCATGCCGTCCATCATTGGCCCCTCTATGACCAGTAATGGTTTGCCAAGCGCGACGCGGGCCTCTTCGGTGTCATCCTCAATGAACTCCGTGATGCCGTGGACCAGGGCATGTACCAAGCGCTCGCGAACAGGTTTCTCGCGCCAAGCCTTGTCCTCGATGGCTTTCTTGGCGCCACCACCACGATGCCCTTCGGCCACCTCTAGCAAGCGATCAGTTGCGTCTTCGCGGCGATTGAACAACACGTCCTCGATCCGCTCACGCAGATCCTCTGGGATATCTTCGTATACCGGCAAGGCGCCGGCGTTGACGATCGACATGTTCAGGCCGGCCTGGATGGCGTGATACAAGAAGCAGGCATGCATCGACTCGCGCACGGCATTGTTGCCACGGAACGAGAACGACAGATTAGAGAGGCCGCCCGAAACGCTTGCTCCCTTGAGTTCCGAGCGAATTCGCCGGGCCGCCTCGATGAAGGCCCGGGCATAATCGTTATGCTCTTCGATACCGGTTGCGACCGCGAAGATGTTTGGGTCGAAGATGATATCCTCAGGCGCTAAGCCGACCTGATCGACCAACAGATTATAGGCGCGCCGACAGATCTCGAACTTGCGCTCGGCTGTCTCGGCTTGCCCCGCCTCGTCGAAGGCCATCACCACAACCGCTGCACCGTGGCGTTTGACCAGACGGGCCTGCGCCAAGAACGGTGCCTCACCTTCTTTGAGGCTGATGGAGTTGACGATCGGTTTGCCCTGAACGCATTTCAATCCGGCTTCGATCACCTCCCACTTGGAGCTGTCGATCATGATCGGGACACGGGCGATATCGGGCTCACCAGCAATCAGATTGAGGAAACGAACCATCGCCGCCTTGCTGTCGAGCAAGCCTTCATCCATGTTCACGTCGATGATCTGGGCACCGTTCTCGACTTGCTGGCGCGCAACTTCCAGCGCCGCCTCGTAATCGTCCTCTTCGATCAACTTTCGGAAGCGGGCCGAACCTGTGACGTTCGTGCGCTCACCAATGTTGATGAAGCCCGTACTGGCTGTGTTGGTACTCGCTGAATTCGGGCTGGCTGAACGGGTCATACCTGCACCTCAAACGGCTCGAGGCCAGAAAGGCGCATACCGGATGATATCGCCGGAATTTCTCTTGGGATTGCCCCGGACACACCCTGCGCGAGTGCCGCGATATGCGCCGGTGTGGTGCCACAGCAGCCGCCAACGATATTGACCAATCCACTCTCGGCCCACTCGCCAAGATGCGTCGCGGTCTCGGTCGGTGTCTCATCGTACCCGCCAAATGCGTTTGGCAGACCAGCATTGGGATAGGCCGATACGTAGCAATCAGCGATACGGGAAAGTTCGGAAACGTAGGGTCTCAACTCCTTCGCACCGAGAGAGCAATTCAGTCCGACGGAAAAAGGTTTTGCGTGCCGCACCGAATTCCAGAACGCCTCGGTCGTTTGCCCGGACAATGTGCGCCCGGACAGATCTGTGATCGTGCCGGAAATCATCACCGCCAGGCGCTCGCCGATCTCTTCAAACAACTCGTCGATCGCGAAGAGTGCGGCCTTGGCGTTCAAGGTGTCGAAGATTGTCTCGACCAACAGAATGTCAGCGCCGCCTTTGGCCAAACCACGCCCGGCCTCAAGGTAAGCTTCACGCAACTCATCGAAAGAGGTGTTACGTTTTCCCGCATCGTTTACGTCCGGCGAAATAGACGCCGTGCGGTTTGTCGGGCCCAAGGATCCGGCGACAAAAGCGCGCCTGCCCTCGTCTTCAAACAAAGCGTCAACCGCCTCGCGGGCACGCAGTGCACCCTCGTAATTGATTTCGTAAACTGTTCCCTCCAGAGCGTAATCCCCTTGGCTGATCCGGGTCGCATTGAACGTGTTGGTGCAGATGATATCGGCGCCGGCATCGAGGAAGCCTTGATGGATCTCACGGATCACTTCCGGCTGGGTCAGGCTCAGCAGATCGTTGTCGCCGATCAGGTCTTGGCCGTGCGCAACAAAGCGGTCGCCTCGGAAGTCATACTCTGAGAGCTTGCGCGCCTGGATCATCGTTCCCATGGCGCCATCCATGACCAGAATTCTCCGCCGGGCTTCGGATTCCAAGGCGGCTATACGCTCAGACCTGTCCATTATCTGCGTCCTTCATGCCGGTCGACCCGGCCTTCCCGTTGGTCATCATTGGCAAATTCGATCGGCGCCGAGGTCCCAATCCGGTTCTCAACCAGTCGCGCCATTGCCCGAGCAGCGCGCGGTGCCGGTGCGCCGGTAAGCACCAATCGATTAGCTGTATCCGGATTGCCGATGAGCACGCGTAGTTCAGCCAATGTCCCATCGCCCGGAAGTAAAATCGCGAGGCTGTGGCGGCTGGCCAATCGATCCAGATAGGCGGTGCGTTGACCGGCAAGATTGCGCCTGGACAATCCAACCGCAACGGCGCCAAGCGAGCTCGCCAGTTTCCCTGCCGCGTCCACCTCATTGGCAATGCGCGCAGTCTCAGGTGTTCCGTTCACCAGCTCGTAGCGAACGCTTGCGAGAAGCGTGACGCGTCGCCCGGCCTCTGCCATACCACGCTTGGCACCGGCAAAAGCCGCAGCCATATGAGCCGGATGCTCAGTGGTCTCCAGACAGATCGCATCGGCTCCGCCGCCGACCTGCGCGGAAACCATGATCCGAGCCGCCTCCTCGATATCCACTTCTGGAATAAACCCGAGGTTGGGTAAGCGCCACGGAAGACGTACGTCACCGATGACATGCGTATCATCGCCACTAACGGCACGCGCCAGATGGGCTCCCAGGTAACTTACGGAAAACGCCTCGTCATACATCCGGTAGCGATCCAGGAAATGCGGCGCCGCGCCGGCCGTATTGGTAAAAATGGCACCCGCCCCTACTGCGAGAAACCGGCGATACGCGGTCTCGACCAGCTTCGGGCGGGTCACATTCAACGCTTCCACGCATCCGCGGCAGCCGTTCAGAGTTGCGAGCGCATCCGAAATACGGGGCCGCAGTATTCTGGATAGATCGCCGCTCGCTATAATAGGCGCGCTTCCACGGTCGACGAAGGGTGAGCCAGGCTTGATCATGCCGCTTCTCGCGAACCATAGCCGTCGTCGATGCCGTCATCCGTCATCAGTCTGCGACAGATCGCAGTCGTCAAAGGCGCACGGTTAAGGGTGTAGAAGTGAAAGTGATCGACCCCCTCCGCCCGCAGGCGATTGCAGAGATCAGTGGTAATCGATGCAGAAACCATGGCTCGGGTTTCCGGGTCTTCGTCGAGACCCTCAAAGAGCTGATGCATCCAATCCGGCACGGCGGTCTCGCAAATTTCGGCGATCTCAATGACCCGAGCGAAATTGACAACTGGCAAAATGCCGGGGACCAATGGCGCCGTGATACCGCTGCGAACGGCCTTATCGCGGAAACGCAGAAACGCTTCCGGCTCAAAAAAGAATTGGGTGATCGCACGAGCAGCACCGGCGTCGAGTTTGCGTTTCAGGTTATCTAGATCAGCTGCAACGCTCGGTGATTGCGGATGTTTTTCTGGATAGGCGCCGACGGAAACCTCGAAATCGGCAACCTGACGCAATCCAGCCACCAATTCCGCTGCGTTGGCGTAGCCCCCTGGATGCGGTACATAGCTCTCGGCACCTTCAGCGGGATCTCCACGCAAAGCGACGATGTGCCGAATACCAGCCTCCCACCACGCGCGGGCAATGCTATCCACGTCTTCCCGTGTTGCCCCGACACAGGTCAAATGCGCTGCTGGCTTTAACTCTGTCTCGCTTTGCAGTCGTCGTACGATCCGGTCGGAGCGATCTTGGGTCGTCCCGCCAGCCCCATAGGTGACCGAAACGAATTTCGGTTTCAGCACCGCCAGCCGGTCTATCACGTCCCAGAACCGATCTTCGCCTTTCGGACCGGACGGTGGGAAGAACTCTAGGCTGATGGATGGCTGTGTCATTGGATCGTTCTCCAAACTAAGCGGCGTTCGAATTGGCTTCGGCAGGTTTCAGCGCGACCCAAATGCAGACTGTCAATGGGTCGCCTTCCAGATAGCGCGGCGACTGCAGTTCCAGTCCGCCATTTGCGGCGAAGCGGGAAACTTCGGCATCGGAAAACCCAAGCCAGCGATGCGCATGCTCGTCGCGCAGCTCGATCAGGTCGTGGGGTGCGAAATCGGTGATGACGAGGCGGCCGCCTGGGCGCAACACCCTGGCTGCTTCCGCGATCGTCGCCGACGGGTCATCGGCATAGCGCATCACCATGTTAAGCGTCACCACATCGAAGCGTCCGGCATTGAAGGGCAACCGGTACATGTCGGCGTGACGGACCTGGCAGTTTCGCAAATCCGCTTCGTCCAAATTCGAGCGCGCGATCGCCAACATGTCGCGCGAGCTGTCAATCCCAATGCCGGCCCGCACATGGTCACCAACAAGCCGCAAGATTCGTCCCGTACCGGTACCGATATCCAGCAATTCGCCAACCACACCGGAGGACACAACCTCGCGCACGCGGTTGTCGATCTGTTGGTCGTCGATGTAGAGACCGCGCAAATTTTCCCACTTGTCGGCGTTCAGATGGAAATACTCTTCAGCCCGCCGGGCGCGGTCGGCTCGAATATCTTCCAAGCGCTTTAGGTCAAGGGTCAGAATTCGATCGTCCATCGGCATCTGGTCGACCAGTGTGCGGCCCAACTCGCCGATCCGGTCGTCTTCGGTTTGACGATAATAGGCCCTCGCGCCCTCTTGGTGGCGCTCAAGCAAATTGGCTTCGACCATCAACTTTAAATGTCGGGAAACCCGAGGTTGGCTCTGCCCAAGGATGTGGACCAATTCCCCGACTGACAGTTCGGCATGCGCGCACAACACCAGGATGCGGAGCCTAGTCGGCTCGCCGGCAGCGCGTAAGCCCTGTAGAAGTCGCTCCACCCTCATCCCCATAATCACATAAAGCTATCTTTATATGATTATGGGGGCATGGCGTAAAAAGTCAACCGGCCAAGACTCCGTATTGCCGCGTAAAGCGCACGGAACCCGGCACATCAACGCATGTGAATAAATCCCACCCCCATCCGATCCCCACTTCCGGGACGAGCCCCGGTCTAGGTGCGCCAAACCGGGACGCGGCGCGTGATCAATGAGGAAGAATAAATACTGTCTTAAGGGGAAGATTTTCGGTCGAAACCCACGATCAAAGCAGCGCTGAGGCGATTTCATCCCACTCTTCGGTCAAAGGCGCCGAAGAACTCGGCCGACCGGCGCGTCTATACCAGTGGTCAGCATTTGGGAGGTCCCCTTCAACCCGGTGCAGATAGGCATGTACCCAGGCTCCTGGTGCGTCATCCTGGCTTTGGGCGAGCTTGTGGGCTTGGTCCCATTCACCCTTGGCATCATACCAAAGAGCCGCCAATGCAGACGACAAGGCCTCTGGCGGTGCCGCGTCGGCGGTTGATTGCTTAAACGCTCTTAAATCCATATCAGCTCAATCCATTTATTGGCTGTTCGTTATAATACATAGCGTGCAGTGGGAAAACAGCGTTCGATGATTGAGCCTTGAGGCCGGCAGCATTATCGTGTCTTTCATTGCTCGCGGTCGAAACAGATGGGGATAAGACAGCATGAGCGAAGATAACAACGCGCCGAAAACCAAACGAACCAATTTGGTGATGTTATTCGCTCAGATCATGCTGACCTTTAAAATTCTTGGCCGCGATCTGGCGAGATACTACGGCAGTGCCCTTACCGCCTTCCTGCTCGGATCGCTGTTGGTCATGACGGGTCTGCAATACGCCGGCCTTTCACTCGACGCGTCAGACCCAAGCGCCGGCCGGGTCTCGATCTATATAGCCTTGGCCCTACTCTGGCTTGTGGCCTGGGCGCTCGCGGGGGGGATTGCGCAGCGGGTCATGGGCCAGACCCGTGAAGAGGGCGGCGCTAAACGGGATGAGTATTCCGTTGACGTCTGGGCCGGCGCTGCACGCGGGCTTGGGCTTGGTGCGATCGTGATGATCTTGGCGTTCAGCCCGATCGCGGTGATATTCTCCATTGCCGAGGAAATGGGCGTTGAAATTGATCCTGCGGCTGGTGGCGTTGTGCCGCTCGTCGGTGCCGCCTACATCGCCTTTATCTGGAGCACCTTCATAATGGCTCCAGCGATCGGTGTGTTGGAAAATCGAGACCTTATGGATTGCCTGCGCGTCACTCTCGCGCGCGGTCATGGGCGCCGTTTAGTGCATTTCAATATCGTCATTTTGCTAGGTGTGCTGGGTCAAATTCTGGCGTCAATTCTCGCATTTCTGATCATTACTCTGCTCAGCCTTCTTGGGTTTGGCGCCTGGGGTGGGGTTGGCGAGTTCATCTCCCCACCGATCGCTGCAGCTCTGTTCGCCGTCGCCGCGACCGTGGTTTATGCCGACGAACGGTCGGAGAATATGGATAGCGACTGAGAAATCAGGTTGTGCGATCAGCGATCCGGACGAGCATCACGCCGCCGATCTTCCAGGTGCCATCTTCTTGACATTCCATGAAATAGAGGGCGCGCTGGGCCACGCCGTCTGGGCCGACGACGAAGACCGGTTGGGTCAGGCGCCCCTTGATCGTGGTTGCCTCTTCGAACTCGAAGACTTTCGGGCGCGCCACGGCCTTGTAGCCGGAAAGAACCATGGACCGAAACCGTTCGGGCGATCCGAAGATCGAGCGAACCGTCGGGGCCGCATAGGAAAACGCCTCGCCCCAGGCATCACGGCGAAACGCATCGACCTGTGCGTTGATAACAGCCTGAAACGCTTTTGCATCGGAGTCGCTCTGGGCTGTGGCGGTTGACGTGATGCTGATTGCCGCCAGGGTGAGCGTGACGAATACCAATCGCTTGAAGACAATACGAAGCGACCGGCCGAACGTATGATCAAACATGATTTTCCTCCGTACTGTGAGCGCAGCCGAACGGAGAGCTGAGTCGGCGTTGCGACATAGTACCATGCTAGCGCTTGCGGATTCACCCCGACGTGGCAATTCCCACACATCTGATCAGTCCGACCGGCCGACACTTCGATATCGTTGACAGCCCCTTCGAGAGCCTTTGATATGCGCGGTCACGCCGCCTCACTGGGAGAGCCAAATGGCCACGCCGAAGCCCAAAACCATCCTCACAGTGCATCTTGAGGGCGCCTGCCCGACACACTCCCGAACCGAGGTGGCCGGCCGCGACATCAAATCCATCATCGACGAGCCCCTGGAGCGGGACGGCAGCAACCTTGGCCACACACCGGTTGAGACCCTGCTCGGGGCTCTGATCGGATGCACAAATGTCATCGGCCACAAAGTGGCAAAAATGCATGGGGTCGACATCACAGCGCTCGCCATTGATGTCGAAGCACAGTTTGACCGTCGAGGCGTCACTCTCGCCGAAGAAATCGACATTCCCTTCCCATCACTCAAACTGTTCATAGACCTAACCACGACTTCGGACGGGGCGAGTGTCGATAAATTGAAACAGGATCTGCAGCGATTCTGTCCGGTATCGAAAGTGATTCGCCAATCCGGAACCGAGATAGAGGAAATTTGGACGGTAAGCCACCCCTAGGGCGTCGATCATCGCTGTGCCCCTGCCCTTTACGGTCACGACGCTTCTGATTTTGGTCGCCGTAACTGGGCTCCCCATTCTCAGCTTAATCCTGGTTTAGCTGTAAACGCCAACCGGGTAGAAACCAACGACTGCATCGCGCATACTCTCGGTTTAGAGGGAACTCGGAGCCCACTGCAAATATGCAAGGCCATGAGCCAATCGTATTCGAGAATATTGATCCGGAGCAGCTCATGACACTGCACCGGGAGATGTTCGAATATTGGTCTTCCAAGAGCCTGAACGGGTTGCTGCCGTCACGCTCTGACATTGATCCGCTGGATTTTCCGAACGTTCTTCCCTGGATTTTGTTACTGGACGTTGTACGTGGCGGGACCAAACCTCGGGCGCAATTTCGTCTATTCGGAACCGGCCTCGTCGAGCGGGCTGGACGAGATCTCACAGGACTTTGGCTGGAAAGTGCTTTTCCTGATGATCAGCGACGCGAATACTTTTTCGATGCTATCGACCGCGTGATCGAGGAGCGACGGCCAATAGGATATTTTGGGCATTCGATGATGGAGTTCCGGCATCATATTCGGATCTGTGGATTACTTCTGCCGCTATCAAAGAACGGGCATGAGGTTGATATGATCATCGGTATAAATTTGCGCCAGAAGATTGACCCGGATTTGGTATAAGAAGATCTAACCTCCACGCCTATGAATTTTCGTGAGTAAACCTGTGACCGACATCCTAGATTTCAACGACCTTCCCGCCCGCATCGACGATGAAGACGCACTGGAAGAGCTGCTTTCCCGGCCGAGCCAAGCACTGATCGACGATCTGTCGCAGCTTGAAGGCGATATCATGATCCTTGGTGTCGGCGGTAAAATCGGACCAACATTGGCACGATTGGCCAAGCGCGCCGCTCCGGCCAAACGGATTATCGGCGTGGCTCGCTTCAGCGACGCAAGCGTGAAACACCGCCTTGAGTCCTGGGGCATCGAAACCATCGCCTGTGACCTTCTGGAGCGCGATCAGGTCAACGCCCTGCCCGAGACCCCAAACGTGATTTACATGGCCGGCAAGAAGTTCGGCACCGAGATCGACAGCTCGTTTGCCTGGGCGATGAATACCTTCGTGCCTGGGCTGGTAGCCGAAAAGTTTCGAGCCTCGCGGATCGTCGTTTTCTCCACCCTCTGCGTCTATCCCTTCGGCCCCGTGGTTAGCCACGGTTGGGACGAAAGTGTCGAACCAAAACCGGTCGGGGATTACGCCAATTCCTGCGTCGGGCGGGAACGGACGTTCCAGTATTTTAGCCACAAACACGGCACGCCCGGGCGCATCATCCGCCTCAATTACGCAATCGATATGCGCTATGGCGTTCTGTTCGACATCGCCCGCTGGGTCAAGAACAGTCAACCAATCAAGGTAGAGACTGGGCACGCCAGCGTCATTTGGCAGGGCGATAGTTCTTCGCAGATTATTCGCGCACTGCTCCACTGCACCGCTCCAACCACCCCGCTCAATGTAGGCGGCCCGGAGCTGGCAAGCGTACGCATGCTGGCGCATGAGTTTGCCAATCGCTATGGCATCGAGCCGATTTTCGAGGGTGAGGAAGCACCGGATGCCTGGGTGAACAATTCACTGCAAGCACAGCGCCTGTTCGGATACCCGGTCGTACCGCTCGGGCGCATGATTGACTGGGTCGCCGACTGGGTTGATCGCGATATGCCAATCCATGAAAAACCGACCGGTTACGAAGTCCGCGACGGCAAATTCTAACGTAGTCCATTCTAAACAAACCCATTCTAAACAAATCCACGGAGCCACCCCATGAGCAGCGACGGTACGGGCCTGATGGCCTTTTGGGCCGAGATTGAGGACAGCTACATCGATCGGTTCCGCCAATGGCACAACAGCGAACATATTCCGGAACGGGTCTCAATTCCCGGTTTCATCCTTGGCAAACGCTATCTCGGGCACGGAACGCGCGGGTTTTACCTGATGATGTACGAAACCCGCGATACCGCCGTCCTTGGCAGCCAAGCGTATCTCGAGCGGCTCAATGCCCCATCGGATTGGACGAAGGAAACTCTGCCCCATTTCCGCAATCCGGCTCGCAACATCTACACGCGCCTCGCTGATGAGGGGGAAACGGACCTGTTTGAAGCCCCCTATATCTACTCAGTGCGCTTCAATGCAGAGGCCGTGCCGGATGGCCTGATCTCGCAACTCGCCCAAACCGAGGGGGCTGGGCGAATTAGTCTCTACGAGATCGACAGCGCGATCTCCGGCATCGAAACGTCGGAACGCGCAATCTATGGCGGCGGCCCCGGCGAGCAACGCTATTTGCTGCTCGTTGAATGTTCAATCGCGGCTGGCGGGACGGATTCCGCGCTTCGAAAGGCGCTGACCGATGCCTCCGAGCCTTGGAACGACGTCTTCCTTGACTGTTTCGCGATCGATTACACGCTCGCTAAATCAGGCGGTGCGTAATGGAACCACCGCGCGGCTTCTCGGTCGAGGAATTCGAAACCCGAACCGCCGCCGTACAAGCGGAAATGGCTGCGGCCGAGATTGATGCGCTGTTGCTGACCACTGAACCCGAAGTCCGTTACTTCTCGGGCTTTCTGTCGCAGTTTTGGGAGAGCCCAACCCGGCCATGGTTTCTGGTTGTTCCGGCTGCTGGCAAACCCATAGCGGTGGTCCCGGAGATCGGCGCCGCAGGCTTCGTCGCCACCTGGCTCGACGATATCCGGACCTGGCCAGCGCCCCGGCCGGAAGACGATGGGATCTCGCTGCTGGCTGAGCTGCTTAAACCGTGCCGCCGGCTAGGTGTCCAACTCGGGCACGAAAGCCACTTGCGCATGCCAATGGGTGACTTCGCAAATCTCGGTGAGCAAATTACGCAAACGGAAATTACCGACGCGACCGACATCCTCAGACGCCAAATGGTGGTTAAGTCGGACGCTGAAATCGCTAAAATCCGCCACGCATGCCAGATAGCTTCCGAGGGATTTATCGCCCTTCCCGACAAAGCAACGATGGGTGACAGTGAACGCGATGTTTGCCGCAAACTCCGACTGGATATCATCGCGCGCGGTGCTGACAGTGTGCCTTACATGGTCGCCGGCTCTGGGCCGGGTGGCTATGACAACATCATCATGGGACCAACCGACCGGGTTCCAGACCCAGGCGACATTCTGATCATCGATACCGGAGCGCGATACGACGGTTATTTTTGTGACTTTGATCGAAATTTTGCGTTCGG
>JABIRP010000135.1 GCA_018699735.1 Rhodospirillaceae bacterium
AGTTCTTTCTGGTTGGTCCAGGCGGTGCCGTAAATGCGCTGCAACATCGGCCGATTGGAATCGCCACGCCAATAGGCGCCGGCGACATTCATCAGTTTAAAAGCGTGGCCAACATATTTGGTGGTTGGCATATGGGGGCCGCGGCAGAGGTCGAGAAAGCCACCCTGGCGATAGAAACTGACGGTTTCGTTTTCGGGGATAGCTTCAACCAGCTCGACCTTGAACGGCTCGTGCACTTTCTTGTAATGCAGAACGGCTTGTTCTCGGCTCCAGAGCTCACGTGTGATCGGCTCGGCCCGGTCGACGATATCGTGCATGCGCTTCTCGATTGTCTCGAGATCGTCTGGTGTAAAGGGCTCGGCGCGATGGAAGTCGTAGTAGAATCCGTTCTCGATGGAGGGTCCGATCGTCACCTGGACCTCGGGGTAAAGCTCCTGCACCGCCTCGGCCATGACGTGGGCGCAGTCGTGGCGGATCAGCTCAAGCGCTTCGTCGTCACGGCTTGTAATTATGCGGACAGTGACGTCCTGCTCGATCGGAAGGTCCAGGTCACTGAGGGCGCCGCCGATTTCGATGGCGAGTGCGGCCTTGGCCAGGCCAGGGCCGATATCGGCCGCCAGCTCGGCGCCACTAACAGGGCCGTCGAAATCTCGGACGGAACCGTCAGGTAGGGAAATTGCAGGCATGATTCAGGTCTCTCTCTTTTGACTATTCGGTATCGCGGCGTATGGAAATGAAAGCCGTCCACCCGGACCTGCTGGGTCCGGCCGATTTATGCCACTTCGTCCCCGGCGAGGGCGAAGCGGCTACATAGTAGCCGTGGTATAGAGAGACATCGGTCCGGTCGTTTGGTTTGAACAG
Organism: Rhodospirillaceae bacterium; assembly: GCA_018699735.1. Lineage (GTDB taxonomy): Bacteria > Pseudomonadota > Alphaproteobacteria > Thalassobaculales > Thalassobaculaceae > JABIRP01. The sequence goes on from JABIRP010000135.1 coordinate 862, forward strand.
GCGCCTTATTTACTCTTTGGCGGCAGTAACTTCAAGCTCGACCCGCCAATCGGGATGTACCAATCCGCTGATGAACAGCATCGTCGAGGGAATGCACCGGTCGCCGATCGCTTCTTGCCGGGCAGCGCGGAAGGCCGGCAGGTCCTCGCGGTTGGTAAGGAAGATCCGCAACATCACCACATCGTCTATCGTCATGTCGGCGTCCCGCAAGCAGGCTTTGATATTGTCAAAAGCCTGGCGGCACTGCGCCTCCGCTCCCTTTGCGGCGTTCCCATCGGCATCCACACCAATCTGGCCGGAGAGCAGAACCCAGGTCTTGGCGCCATCGACGACAATCCCGTGGGTGTAGTTCGGCACTCCGAGCTTGACGATGTCTGTCGGGTCTATGAGTTGCGTTTTCATGCGGTGGTTCCTTTTAAGTTTGCCAGCGCCCGGAGAGACGGGTGCGCATGGCGTCGGTAGCGCGAACAAGCGCCATGCGAATTCCGGGCTCGGTTGCTGAATGTCCCGCGTCGGGGACGATTACGTATTCCGCTTCCGGCCAGGCACGCGCCAATCTGTCGGCGGTTCGAATGGGACAGATGACATCGTAGCGCCCCTGAACGATGATGGCTGGTTTGCCGCGCAATGTCTCAACGCCGGCCAAGAGCTGCCCAGCGCCAAAAAACACTTGGTTGACGAAGTAATGCACTTCCAGTCGAGCCACGGACAACGCGTGTTCGCCGGAGGCCGGATTGCCGTAATCGGGCCCTGGCAGGAGTTGCGAGCAATCATTCTCGTACCCGGCCCAACGCTCGGCGGCGGGTCTATGGATGGCCGGGTCCGGGTCGGTCAAGCGCCGGTGATAAGAGCCCAATAGATCGTCGCGTTCCGCCTCGGGCAGGAATTCGACAAGCCGACGATGAGACTCTGGAAAAATTTGGCCCATGCCATGCAGGAACCAGTCGATTTCCGAGCTCTCGCCAAGAAATATCCCGCGCAACACAAATCCGAGGCACCGGTCCGGGTGTGTTTGGCCGTAAGCCAGTGCCAACGTGCTGCCCCAGGATCCGCCAAAGATCAGCCATTGCTTGATACCAAGATGCTCTCGCAAACACTCGATATCGGCGACAAGATCTTGGGTGGTGTTGTTCTTGACCTCCGCCACCGGCGTCGACCGGCCAGCACCCCGCTGATCGAAGACGACAATGCGATAGGCTTCTGGATCAAAGAACCGGCGATGCATCGGCGAGGACCCTGACCCGGGGCCGCCATGCAGAAAGACCACCGGCATACCGTCCGGCGACCCCATCTCTTCCCAATACAGAGTATGGTCGTCATCCACAGCGAGCCGGCCAGTTCGAGTTGGCTCGGTATCGGGGTAGAGGTCTTTTGCCTGGGCGCGATCCATTAGTCGTCCTTGAATTCGATCAGCTAGCGACCTCTATCTTTATAGCGGCGCTCCACTGGAAGGAAGATGGTAGTATTCCTTTGCTCCATTATCAGGCGAACTTGAACGCAATGCACCGTCTCGCACTACTCGTTTTCTTGACTGTCGCTGTGGCAACCAATGCCTGGGCGGAAGGAGCCATTCAGGCGCAATTGGCCGAGGGTGAGCGCGGAACTGCGGTCGAGATCGTCGATGGCGACACGCTGATCCTGGACAACGGAATTGAGGTTCGCCTAGTTGGCTTGCAAGCGCCTAAATTACCGCTCGGTCGGTCGGGCTTTATTGCTTGGCCGTTGGGAGTTGAGTCCGCTACTGCGTTGACGCAGCTGACCCGTGGCCGTGAATTGCAGTTGGCCTATGGCGGAGCTCGGCGCGACCGATATGGCCGGGCTCTGGCACATCTCTTCGATGCAAAGGGGAGATGGGTTCAGGGTGAAATGCTACGAGCCGGCATGGCCCGGGTTTACAGCTTCCCAGACAATCGCGCCCTGGTGCCTGAGATGCTGGCGCTGGAACGAGAGGCGAGGACCGCCAGACGGGGGATTTGGGGCGTGGAATTTTATCGCCTGCGGACCCCCGAAGAATTGCTGCGCGAGATTGACAGTTTCCAGCTTGTCGAGGGCCGGGTGCTAAAGGCCGCCAAGGTCAAGCGAACGGTCTACCTGAATTTCGGTGAGAATTGGCGCGACGACTTCACGCTAGGACTTCGGGGTCGGGTGTTGAAGGCCTTCCGCCGGGCCGGGATCGACTTGCTGGAACTTTCCGGGCGCCGGGTCCGGGCGCGGGGCTGGATTAAGCCCATAAACGGGCCGCTCATCGATCTTACACACCCCGAGCAACTGGAACTCTTGGAAGACTAGGTCTGACCGCTTATCCTCGACATCGAAGCGAACACGGTGAAGGCGAGGCAATGCGTGTAATTCGGCGGATCGTGACGGTTCTTGGCGCTGCGGTGCTGACCATCTCATTCGCTGTCTCGCTATCTGGGTGTTCGACCAATCCGGCGACAGGAGAATCGAGTTTCACGGCGTTCATGTCGCCGGATCAGGAAATCCAAGTCGGCCGTCAGGAAGATCCAAAAATCCGGGCCCAGTTTGGTGGTGCCTATGAACCACCACGACTTGCGGCCTATGTCGAGCGAGTTGGCCTTGGTCTTTCCAGGTTTGCTGAGATACCAAAAGTAAACTTCACGTTCTCAATACTCAATTCGCCGACAGTGAACGCCTTCGCGTTGCCGGGCGGGTATGTCTATGTCACCCGGGGACTGTTGGCGTTGGCCGGAAACGAAGCTGAACTCGCGGGTGTGCTGGCGCATGAGATCGGCCATGTCACGGCGCGTCACGCGGCCCAACGATATAGCCGCTCGGTCGCAACTGTCCTCGGTGCCGGGTTGCTGGGAGCGGTCATTGGCGACAGGGGCGTGAGCGAAATCATCAATACCGGTGCCGACCTCTATCTTCGTGGATATTCACGCGATCAAGAGTACGAAGCCGATACGCTCGGCGTCCGGTACCTGACCAGGGCAGGATATGATCCGGGCGCAATGGCGAGCTTCCTGACCAAAATGCGGGAGCATGCCCGTCTGGAAGCGCGCATCCAAGGGAGGGAGAGGGACCCAGACGGGTTCGATCTTCTGGCGACCCATCCCCGCACGCTTGAGCGGGTTCAAAGAGCGTTGCTGGAAGCGTCAATCCATCCGGTCACTAACCCGAAAGTTGGACGGCGGGTCTATTTGAGTGAACTGGATCGCATGCTCTACGGCGACGACCCGGAGCAAGGATTGATACGTGGTCGTGAGTTCATTCATCCGTCAATCGGGTTTCGCTTCGAGGTGCCCGATGGCTTTCGACTGGTAAACCGACCGACGCAAGTGCTTGCCATCGGTCCGGCCGGAGTGCGGATTGCCTTTACCCGAGCCCGGGGTGAACTTCCAAGCTCCATGGCTGCCTACATTCGTGACTTCTGGGGCCAAAAACTCGATATGCGGAATGTGGAACCGATTAATGTGAACGGTCTCGTCGCGGGAACCGGCCATGCGCGAGTGACCACCAAGTCCGGCCTCACCGATGTCCGCTTGGTCGCCATTCGGACCGGTTCCGACGTGGTCAGCCGTTTCCTTTTCGTCACCCCGCCGGCCCTAACCAACAAGTACTCTAGGGCATTGCGTGATACGACCTACAGCTACCGGTCTCTCAACGAGTCGGAACGCCGGACCGCGGGTGCTGCCATGCTTCGAGTGCGTACCCTGAAGCCGGGCGAAACCGTCCGCACTTTAAGTGCACGGATGCCAAAGGGGCCGCTTGGCGCGGAACGGTTCCGCGTCCTGAACGGGCTTGATCCAGGCGAACCTCTGCCGTCGGGAGGCTTGGTAAAAATCGTCGAACAATAGGGGGGAGTGCACCTTAATCGACGAATGCGAAGCCCATCGTGCGGCCGTGATAGTAGAGCCCACCGTCCTGGATGATCAGGAACTTTGCCAGATTTGAGCCGTCGTTGTGGTGTGAGTGAACGGCGGCCGGCGGTGTGAGGCTGACGGCGCCCTCAACCCAGTCGCAGCGTTCGCCATCTACCAGCGAGTAGCAACCCTCACCCTGGACGCAGATTGTCACCGCGACGGAGTTATGCTTGTGCGCGCGCTGGTCGCCGTTCGGGTTCAAAGTGTTCATCGCCAAGGTCATACTGGGCGTGATGTTGCGCCGCGCCAGTTGGCGCTCGTGGCTGAATATGACCGCGACGCCTGCCTGATCCGGCTCCATCGGCATAGCTCGCAGGACTTCAATCGCACGGTCGATTTCGTCGGCTGGGTAGTGTACTGGCTCAACCGGAGAGTTGCCGGCAGCGGGGGGTTCCAGGTTCTCGAACGCGAGTTCCGGCTCGTTGGTGACACACCAAAGGATAGCGCCGTCGGGGCTTGTGTATTCTATCTCGCCATTCGGTAGACAGAACACATCGCCCGGCCCAAAGGAGATGGTCTCCGAGCCGGATTTGGCCTCGCCCGACCCACTGACGGCGTAGAGAACCTCGGCCGACGCCCGGTGGTTGGTCGTCAGCCGGTCGCCGGCATTAATCCGCAGATAGCGTGCCAGTACCCAAGGTGTCGTCGCGGGAAAAGGAATGTCCATACGCTCTGATAGATCGAGTGCAAACGCGCCGGTTGGTGCATCGGCGGCTCTTACCGCGCGATGTTCTTCCAAAAACTGGTGGCGCGGCACCGGCGAGAACTTGAGATTGAAGGCGGTGTTCGGGTTGAAGTAGCGCGCGCGGTGCTGCGCTTCGGAGGTCGGGTTCAGGGCTGGCGATCCGTCGAGCGGGGCGCCACTCGGCTGTGTGGTGTCCGGAGCCATAGGGCTCTCCTGGGAATGTTTTATGGACGAGTGATGGGGCCATATTTGTGACGAATGGGGTTGGCTGTCAATCGGTGCTTTCGTCAGGCTCGTCCGAATGGTGTCGGTTGCCGGTCTGGTCCGTGCCAGCGGATCAGAGCGAAAACCGTCTATAACTAGTAGCCTTCATGAGCTTACCTACGATATATTGTGGCATGAGGGATACGCTTGAACTTGCTGCGGAGGATGGCTGGACGGTCACGATCAGGGTCCGGCGGTCGCGTCGTGCGCGGCGTTTGCTGCTCAAACTCGACCCCGCGGCGGGCCCGGAACTGGTCATCCCCGAAGGCGCGAGCCGGGCGCAAGCGGATGACTTTGCGCAACGTCATGTCGGTTGGCTTCGAAACCGCACCGCAAGGCTACCCGCGGCAGTCTCTCTCGTTGATGGCGCTGTGATCCCGTTTATGGGCGATGACCATGCGATCAAGCACTGCCCGGACATGGCCGGCGTGGTTCGGGTCGAGCAAACCGAGGAAGGGCCGCAACTTCAGGTCAGCGGCGGTGCTGAACATTTGGGGCGCCGATTGACCGACTGGCTCCGCAAACAGGCTCGGCACGAAATTGGGGTTCGGGCAAGAGCACATGCCGAGAGCCTGGGCCGGCAGGTCGCACGCATCCGAATAACCGACACCCGGTCTCGCTGGGGAAGTTGTTCAACGACGCGTACGCTTTCGTTTTCTTGGCGCCTGGTCCTGGCACCCGTCGAAGTGCTGGATTACGTTTGCGCCCATGAGGCAGCACACTTGGTCGAAATGAACCATTCGCGGCGGTTTTGGCGGTTGGTCGACGAGATTTGCCCCGACGTAAACTCCGCACGCCGTTGGCTCGATCGCGAAGGCTCTCGCTTGCATCGGATCGGGTGACGGGAAAGCGCTGACCACGAATGCTGTACAGCCGCCATTATCCCTACTTCGGGGCCCTTACTTCGCGGCCAACCGCCAATTTGTTCCGGCTAGCAAATCTCGAGGCGCGGTGCCCTTTAAGGCCCGACGCATGAAGTCGGCCCAGATGCGTGCGGGGGCGCCGCCGCCGGTCACGCCCTTCATGGGGCGCGCGTCGTCCCGGCCAATCCACACACCAGCAACCAATTCCGCAGTATAGCCAACGAACCAGGCGTCTCGATTGTCCTGGCTGGTTCCGGTCTTGCCTGCGGCGGGGCGACCAATGCGTGCGGCCTTTCCGGTGCCACCCTCAACGACGGCTCGCAACATGGTGGTCAGATCGTAGATCGCTGCGTCAGGCACGACCGGAGCCAAGTTGGCCGGGCGATTTTGGTAAAGCGAGCGACCGTTACGATCGCGAATTTCGGCGATGCCGTGGGCGAGGGCCGGACGGCCACCAGCGGCAAGGCCGGCATAGAGCGTAGTCATCTGCAGCGGGCTTGCCTCACCGGTGCCGAGCACGAACCCGGCACCGTCGCCGATTGAGCCGACATAACCAAGTTGGCGGGCGAGTGAGATCGAACTACGACGGCCAATCTGTTCGGATAGCCGGATTGCCGCTGAATTGTAGGATCCTGCGAGCGCCTGCTTGAGGCTGACGATCCCGTGGTGCTTGCCGCTGAAATTGCGCGGCTTCCATTTGCCAATCGAGACCGGACCGTCGTCAATCTCGCTCGCCGGCGTCATACCGGAGGCGAGTGCCGCCAGATA
>JABIRP010000136.1 GCA_018699735.1 Rhodospirillaceae bacterium
GATGCGGGTGATGATGCATCACAACGAGGATCGCGATTGCCCCTTGGTCTGTTTCGCCCAGGTGGTGTCGCGCGAACCGTTTTATCTGATCGGGCGCGAACCGAAACCGAATTTCCGGTTCCAGGATCTGGTCGGGCCGAAAGTCGCGATCACGTCCGAAGTCCCAACACCCTGGCATCTTCTACAGGAAGACCTGACCCGCGCCGGGATCGATCCCGCGTCTCTGAACCGAGCGCCCGATCGCACCATGGCCGAGAACAGTGAAGCACTCCGAGCCGGCGAGATCGATGTCGTCCAGCTCTTCGAGCCCTACGCCGACGATCTACTCGCGCCGGGCGACGGGCATATCTGGCATCGGTTCGCCGAGCGCGGCGATGTGGCCTTCACGACTTTCTACACCACCCGTCGCTTCACCCAGGAAGGGCGCGACATCTGCATTCGGTTGGTACGGGGCATTGCGGCAGCGCTTACCGACGCCTACGAATTACCGGCGGGGGATGTGGCAAAGACTGTTTCCGAATTCTTTCCCGAGCGTTCGCAAGCATCGCTCACCCGCATCATCACGCATTTCCGAGAAGAAGAGCTTTGGGCCAGAAGCCCCGAGCTTCCTGCCGACGCATTCGTGCGACTGAAGGGCGCACTGCTCTCCGGCGGGTTGATCGATTACGATGTGCCTTATGATAATGTGATCGATCAGGCGCTCTCTTCGGGCGATCCAAAGTAAGGATTGGCCAAGTATTTGTTTAAGCTCCCAGCATTCTTGTCATCCTGAGGTGCGGGCGGAGCGAGCCTCGAAGGATGACGAGGGTGGAGCAAGTGGATGCTCCTGAGGAGGACGGAAATCATGGCGATGACCAAACCGGACGACCAAGAGGTCACCGCGATTGATGTCGGCCCGGCTTTTGCCGGCGACCCAGATGCGCGCCAGGCAACTGCGGCGCTGATCTCCGATGCCTGCGAAGACATCGGCTTCCTCATCCTCGAAAACCACGGCATGACGCGCGAGTTGCTCGACCGGTATTTTACCGAGACCCGGGCTTTTTACGATCTGCCGCAAGATCAAAAAGATCGCTTCCATCCGACCGGCCCGGCTAAACAACGAGGCTATCATGGCTACGAGACCCGGGGCCTCGCCTATACCATGGATGAGGCGGCACCGCGTGATTTGCGCGAGTCCGTTTTCCTCGGGCCGGTTGACGATCACCGCGATTATTTCGCCCATATACCCGAGGCCACAACGGCCTACGCGCCAAACCTAATACCGGACCGGCCGGGCAAGCTCGACCAGACATTGATTGAGGTCTATCGCAGTTTTGAGCAGACTGCGGCAAACTTGCTTGAGCTGTTCGCACTGGCACTTGAGCTGCCAGAGACCTATTTCGCCGACAAGATTGACCGGCATTTCAGCATTATGGGGTGCCATCATTATCCGCCGTTGCCGAAGCCGCCCTTGCCCGGGCAGCTGCGCACGGGTGCACACACCGATTTCGGCGCCATGACCTTGCTGGCGGTCGACGACGCGCCCGGAGGGTACGAAGCGCAATTCGAAGATGGCCGTTGGGTTCCGGTGTTCCCGCGTCCGGGACAATTGGTGGTCAATCTCGGCGACATGATGGAGCGCTGGACTAACGATCGTTGGCATTCGACCATGCATCGGGTGGTCAACCCGCCGAATATTGGCGGAGCCGACACTCGCCGACAATCTCTTGGCTATTTCATGCACCCAAACTTCGATACCGAGGTTGCCTGCATTTCAAGTTGTCTGGCACCAGGCGAAAAGCCCAAATACCCGACAATCACCGCAGGAGAGCACATTGCTCTCAAGATCGCCAAGAGCCACAACGGCGCCAAGTCCGAGTAACGGCTCCAGTCGTATTGCCTAACCAACGTGAGCAGGTCACGGCGGCCCAAAGCCTGTCGTGTTTTCGACACGTGGAAAACCCCAAGCGCTTTGGTTAACCGTGCTTGACCAAACGTTCAATTGACGGGCAAGGTCGGCGCAACCTGCATATGGGACAGCGTCCCGACATACTTTTTATTTCCAAGATTTAGGAGTTCGCCGAATGACGACCCAATACAACACGCTGATCATGGGCGCGTCTTACGGCTCGCTTCTGGCAATCAAGCTAGTTCTTGCAGGCCACAACGTGAAGCTGGTCTGTCTGCCGGACGAGGCCAATGCGATCAATCAGGATGGCTTATTGGTCCGTATGCCAATCCGGGGTCGCGACGGCTTGCTGGACGTTCGCTCGCAAGGCCAGCCAGGTACGGTCTCGGCTGCTGGGCCGGACGAGGTCGATCCCGCCGACTACGACTTGATCGCACTTGCCATGCAGGAGCCACAATATCGCTCCCCCGGCGTTCGCGAGCTATTGGATAAAGTCGGCAAGTCCGGCAAGCCCTGCATGTCGATCATGAACATGCCGCCGCTGCCTTACATGGCGCGGATCCCGGGGCTTGATGTTTCCACGATACGCCAATGCTATACCGACCCGACGGTCTGGGACAGTTTCGACCCTGAACTGCTGACACTCTGCAGCCCGGATCCGCAGGCTTTTCGACCGCCGGAAGAACCCAGCAATGTCTTGCAGGTCGCCCTGCCGACCAACTTCAAGGCGGCCCGTTTCGGTTCCGACGAACACACCGCCATCCTGCGCCAGATGCAATCGGACATAGAAGCGATCCGGTACGACGGTGTTGAGTTGCCGGTCAAACTCAAGGTGCATGACTCGATCTTTGTGCCCCTGGCCAAGTGGAGCATGTTGCTGACCGGAAATTATCGATGCGTCCAAAAAGACGAGATGCGGCCAATCAAGGAAGCGGTTCACACCGATCTGGAGTTATCGCGTTCGATCTATGCTTGGGTCGGCGGGATCTGTCAGACCATGGGTGCCGCGGCAGGCGATCTGGTACCGTTCGAGAAGTACGCGAACGCCGCCAACGGTCTGGCCAAACCGTCGTCGGCTGCCCGCGCATTGGCTGCGGGTGCGCCGAACATAGAGCGAGTCGATTGCTTGGTTCGGACCATCGCAGCGCAACAGGGCCAGCAGTCCGCCGCCGTCGACGAGACGGTCTCGCTGGTCGAAGGTTGGCTGGAGAAAAATCGCCAGACGGCCTAACAAGCCGTTGGCCAAAGGTCTATAGAGCTCTGACTCTCCAATAAAGATCACCGCCAGACAGAGGTCTACGCGAAGCTGACAGCTTTCGCGAAATTCGTCGTGTCTTCAATTTGCCCCAAATAGAGTCTCGTTGATCATATATTAATATAAATAACTATAATTTCATGCTTGAACCGATACAAAAGCGGTAAATATCGCCATAGTGAACTTATAAGAATGTTTATGGGGAATGCAGATGCTTTCGACCAATAGAAGTATGCAATGGGCTCTAGTCTTGCCAGTCCCAATCATGGTTGCGATTGGCATTATCGCGGCGCTAATCATCCTGCCATCACTGACATTGGACAATGCGCGGCAGAGCGCTGTTGAAACCGCGACGCAAATTGCCGACCAATTTAAAACAATCCGTGGTTATTACACTCGGAATGTTATCAAGAAGGTCGTGGCCGACGGTAACCTCAAACCGTCGTTCAATCACAGTTCTGAGGCGAAGGGCGTCCCGCTACCGGCCACATTTATTCACGATATGAGTGATTTGCTGGCGGAGAAGGATACAAATATCAAGCTCTACAGCACCTATCCCTTCCCCAATCGAGCCACCAGAGAACTCGACGACTTCCAATTGGAAGCATGGGAATTCCTTTCCAAAAATCCCGACGCTCAGTTCGTGCGCAAGGAAATTCGAGACGGTCGGGAGGTCGTGCGGGTCGGGGTCGCCGACCGGATGGTCGCACAGGGCTGTGTGAACTGCCACAACTCCAGGGCGGATACGCCCAAGGACGATTGGAAATTGGATGATGTACGCGGCGTGCTGGAAGTTCAGACATTTATCGACAAAGAGATCGCGCGCGGCACGTCACTCGCCAATAAGATCACTATCGGTATCGCGATCGTCGGCGTAATCCTGACCCTAATCGCCATGTACATTTCGCGTGAGGTATCAGGGCCGATCAAGCGTATGACCGCTGTAATGAAAAAACTGGCGGAAGGCGATACCGAAATCGAGATCCCCGGGCAAAAGCACCAAAACGAGATCGGTGAGATGGCGAAAGCAGTTCAGATTTTCAAGGATGCTGCTATCCGCTCTGAACAGGTCTCCTCTGAAGCTGCGGAACGGGAACGCAGGTCCGAGGAAGAAAAACAACAGGCGATGCAGAAGATGGCCAAGGAGTTCGAGACCAACGTCGGCCAAGTCGTCGAAACGGTCTCCACGTCCGCAGCGACCATGCAATCGACGGCGCAATCGATGTCGACGGCGGCGGAGCGTACCAACTCGCAGGTCGCGGACGTTGCAGCAGCTTCCGAACAATCCGCGCTCAACGTTCAAACAGTGGCCTCGGCGACCGAAGAACTATCCAGCTCGATCCGTGAAATCTCGCGTCAGGTGTCGTCGTCGCTGCAAGCCAATGAGGATGCGGTCTTAAAAGCTGACCTATCGCATCAGACAATCGAGAAACTCGTCGCCTCGGCTCAAAGAATTGGGGAAGTGGTTGAGCTGATCTCGGATGTCGCCGAGCAGACCAACCTTCTGGCACTGAACGCGACCATCGAAGCGGCTCGCGCCGGTGATGCGGGTAAGGGTTTCGCGGTCGTTGCCTCGGAGGTCAAGAATTTGGCCAACCAAACGGCGCAGGCGACTGAAGAGATCCGAGAGCAGATCACGGATATCCAAGACGCGACAAGGCAAGCGGCGACCGCAATCGCAGAGGTTGGAGAGAGCATCTCCAAAGTCCGCGACAACACCTCCGCCGTCTCCGCCGCTGTCGAGGAGCAGAACGCGGTTACCGAAGAAATCGCTCGAAACGTCGAACAGGCGGCAGCCGGCACGAAAGTCGTAGCGGAGAACATTTCGGGTGTCACAGAGACAGCTGCGGAAACGCAGGCTGCGGCAAACGAAATATTGGTTGCGACCGACGAACTGCAACGACAAGGCGATGCCTTAAAGGGCGAGGTCACGAAATTTCTGACGGATGTCAGATCGGCATAAGCGCGCCGGAGCAGATCAGGATTATCGGGCGGGTCCGTTAAATTGGGCTCGCCCGAAATACGCCCGAAATACGTAAGCGTCCTTGACCTTTCACCGGCGAGGCCCTATGTACCTGCCAACGTTACACAGTCGTCGATCGCTCCCATGCCTTGGTGAGCACCGATTGCGGCAGTAAATACCTTCCCTGGATTGTGGGCGTTTTGCGTGACCGGCCGGCACGAGCATTTGGCCAATACGCGATATATGAACCCACGCGGTGCCTCGCCGGACCGACAGAACCCGGCGAAAATGCAACAGAATTTGAACCTGATTCGACCCGCGACCTTATGTTGTCGGGCGAATTTATTTGGTGCTCGCCTCTCGCTTGATCGGGATGCGAGGCCAAAAGTATGTAATGAAAGAAAAAGAAACGATGACAAAGTTTACCGACCTCGGCCTCGACAAGCCGATTTTGAAAGCAATTCAAGCCGAGGGTTACGATACGCCGACGCCAATCCAGGCGAAGGCCATTCCCCATCTTATCGCTGGCAAGGATGTGCTCGGCATTGCGCAAACCGGAACCGGCAAGACCGCCGCGTTCGCGCTGCCAATCCTGCAAAAGCTTGCGCAGATCAACGGCAAGCCGATGAAATTCCGGCCCCGCGCGCTGGTACTGGCGCCGACCCGTGAACTCGCTGCACAGATCGAGGCGAGTGTGCGCACCTACGGCCGTGATCTTCCGATCCGTCAAACCGCCGTCTTCGGTGGCGCCTCGCTCCGCAATCAAGTCCGACAACTCGAGCGTGGTATCGACGTACTTATCGCCACGCCGGGCCGGCTCGTTGACCTGATGAACCAGGGCTTTGTGAAGCTCGATCAGGTTGAGGTCTTTGTGCTCGACGAGGCCGATCGGATGCTCGACATGGGCTTCATCCACGACGTCAAGAAGATCGCGGCACAACTGCCGACCGTGCGTCAGACCGCACTCTTCTCGGCGACCATGCCAAAGACCGTCAGCCGGTTGGTGGACGACATGATGCACGAGCCGGTCCAGGTCGAGGTCGCCCCCCGGGCGACTACGGTCGAGCGGATTGAGCAGAAGGTGCATTTCGTTACCAAATCCGACAAACGTGCCTTGCTCTCGGTCATCTTGGAAGACGAAGCGATCGAGCGTGTCCTGGTATTCACCCGCACCAAACACGGCGCCGACCGGGTCACCCGTCATCTGGAGCAACGCGGCATTATTGCCACGGCGCTGCACGGCAACAAGACCCAGAGCGCGCGTGAGAAAGCCCTGGCCTCATTTCGTTCGGGTCGGGCACGCGTACTGGTCGCCACTGACATTGCCGCGCGAGGCATCGATGTCGACGGCGTCACGCATGTGATCAACTTCGATCTGCCAAACGAGCCCGAGAGCTACGTCCACCGCATCGGCCGCACAGCGCGCGCCGGGGCCGAGGGCATCGCGATCTCTTTCTGCGATGGCGAGGAGCGCGCTTATCTCCGGGATATCGAAAAAACCATCCGTCAATCGATCGATGTGGACGAAGAACATCCCTATCACGCCCAAGCGGCTGCGAATGACACCGGCGAGACGCGGCCTAATCGTGGCCGGCAACATCGCGGCGGCAAAGGTGGCGGTAATGGTGGCGGCGGCAACGGTGGTGGAAATCACCGCAATGGCGACCGTCCCACGAGCCAACCCGGCGAAAACAAGAAGCGTCACTTCCGCCCGCAAAATGGCAAACCCAGTGGCAAGCCCAGTGGCAAGCCCAGCGGTAGGTTCGGCGGAAAGCAGGGCGGCAAACAAGGCGGCAAACGCGCCGCGTAAGCAATTAAGGCCTCGGGTCTTTCCTACAGGGAGAGACCCGGGTTATCCTCTTCCAGATCGTTATTGAACACCGCTTCCCGGATGAACGAAGCGACTTCAGTAATTGAGTTGAAGACCCCAAGCGGAGAGGAAGTCACGATGAAGACCGAGAAAATCCTGGCCCACGCGCCAAAAGTTCTCAATCAGGAACAACGCCAGTCCTATTTCGACAAAGGCTATTTGGTTTTGGACCGCTTCATCGATGCTAACTGGCTAGAGCGCATCTGGACCGTCACCAATAAGATGATCGACGACAGCCGGGCCTATACCCAGTCGGACAGCAAGTTCGACTTGGAAGACGGCCATACCGCCGAGGCGCCTAGATTGCGCCGCCTTACACAACAAGTCGTGCACGATCCGCTGTATTGGGAGTTAGCTGCCTCAAGCCCGATCACTGATCTCGCCGAAGACCTGCTCGGCCCGGACGTGGTTTTTCATCACTCCAAGCTGAATTTCAAATGGGCTGGAGGCGGTGAGGAAGTGAAGTGGCATCAGGATATCCCGTTTTATCCCCATACCAACTACAGCGTACTTGCCATCGGTCTCTACTTGAATGATGTCGACGATGAGATGGGGCCGATGGGCGCGGTCCCCGGAAGCCACAAGGGCGAGATCTTCAACCATTATGACAGCGAAGACCGTTGGGTCGGCGCGCTCGATGATCGTGACGTACCGCGCGCCGGGACTGAGCGAACCGAATGGTTTCGGGGCAAGGCCGGCACAGTGACCGTGCACCATTGCCGCACCGTACACGGCTCGATGCCAAACCTCTCAAACCGCTCTCGCCCGTTGCTGCTGAATATCTTTTCCGCAGCCGACGCCATGCCCTGCACCGCCAACCCCGCACCTTGCGAGAAAGTCGGCGCCATCGTGCGCGGTAGCCGTGCTCGTTGGATTGATTTCGACTCCGAGCCCTGCCTGGCTCCGCCGGACTGGTCTGGCGGCTATACCTCGATCTTCGCCTTGCAACAAAAGGAAGGCGAAGGCGTAGAGGCGGCAGAATAGAGTGGCGAATAAACAATTACCTCAAATGCCACCACTCACCGTCCCCTACTCCGGCGATCGAGTATGCCAATCGGTCTGGTGCTGATAGGCACCGCCAAGCGTGTAGAGCGTCGCTTCGGCGAACGGACGGCCGACCAACTGGAAAGCAACCGGCAGGCCTGAACCCGAGAAACCGCAAGGCATGCTCAAGGACGGCACTCCCAGATAATTCATCGGCCGGGTAAAGCCAGTCAGGCGCAGCAACATCTCCGGC
>JABIRP010000137.1 GCA_018699735.1 Rhodospirillaceae bacterium
GGACACAATTGCCGGCGGGGACGGCATCGACATCATTCTCGCCGGGGCCGACGCAGACCTAGTGTTCGGCAACGCCGGCGGGGACGGCATCTCAAGCGGCCAAGGCAAAGACACCGTCTATGGCGGACAAGGCAACGATCTCGTCCGATCCGGCTCTGATGATGATTTGGTTTTCGGCAACGCCGGCAACGACACGCTCTCAGCCGGCGACGGCAATGACACGCTCTCGGGTGGGGTCGGCGACGACAGTCTCGTCGCGAATTTCGGCGGCATTGACGTGCTCTACGGTGGCGAGGGGGCCGATACCCTGATTGCCGCCTCAGACGGCGACCTACTTTATGGTGGAGATGGCAACGATGTGATCTTCGGAATGTCCGAAGACGATACCCTGTTCGGTGACGCCGGCAACGACAACCTTCAAGGCCAATGGGGCTCCGACATCATCTCGGGCGGCGATGGCGATGACTTCATCGGCGGTGGAGACGACAGCGACGTCCTCTATGGCGGCGAAGGTGACGACTCCATGGGTGGTCATTCCGGTGACGACACGTTGTACGGTGGCGCCGGCAACGATTTGCTCTACGCCGGTGTATCGTCATCTGACGTGGTATACGGCGGCGACGGTGCGGATATTTTGTATTTGGGTGGCGGTGGGGGGGCCAATACCGATCTTGCGTCGACGCTATACGGTGGCGGTGGGGCCGATACATTCGTGATTTTCGATCAAGGTCTATCAGGCCACGCAACGGCTGGGGTCGCTGGGTTGACAGGTCACGAGATTTTCGGCTTCGAGGACGGCTCGGACAAGATCCAGTTGATCGGCTTCGGATTCACCGCGTCAGGATCCCTCGGCTTCGCCGTCCCTGGTAGTGCCACATTTACCACTGGCGGCAACGTCAACCAGATCAGCGATAGCGCGAACAACAAGGTGACCATCTACGTCACAGGGGCCAACGGCACCAGCGCCTACGTCAAACTCACCGTCGAAGGCGTGACAACGGTCGACATCAACGATTTCAATTTCGGCTAGTTTTAGGTCGTCGGTCGCAGATCCTAGACAACATCAAGTTTGAGCGCAGCGACAGCCTCGCTTTTATGGCGCTCCAACTCGGCTTTGCTTACCGGCAGGGCGTCAATCCAGTACTTCAGGCGAGCGACAGCATCATCAAAGCCATCGCCTTTTATAATGTAGTCGTGGCAACCGGCCACAAAACACCGCAGCAGGATTTCCGGGTCACGGATGGCGGTCAACACGATGAGTGGAACGGATGGATGAGCGCCACTGGCTTGCTCCAGAAACTTGAGCCCACCCTCTCGGTCAAACTCACCCTTCGTCAGATAGATGCCGAGATCGACGATGCAAAGACTGGGCGGCGATCGCAAAAACATCCGGATCGCCTCCGTCACAGTATCCGTAACAGTGATCTCAGCGTCGAACCGTGACAGAGCGGATTGGTATACGTTCGATTGAATCGAATCATCTTCGATCAGGAGAATGCGGAATTTCTTTACCAAAGCCATACGACAATCCGAAATCTATTTCCCCGCCAGACAAATCCGGCGGGACTGTAGTTCATCCGCGAGCCCTCGGTCCAGATCACTCTTAGAGTTTCAATGGCGGATTATTCTGGCCCAGAAGCTTGCTATCAGGCGTGCCATTGCCGAGATCGACGAAACAATTATCCTCACCAAACTCGTTATAATCTTGTTGCACTTGCGGCAAACGGAGACTCACATCTTCAACAGGCTGGCGGATCGAGAATACCTGACCAGATGCACCATCAGCATCGGCAAATACCGGCAAGCAAAGGTATTCTGTATAGGCCGACGAGCCAATCGTGTAGTCAAACAAAACTCGAAAATATAAGCCACACGGATGGCCAACGATTTCCATATTTGATCGCGACCGCGCCGGCCAGTCTTCGGCATGAGAAAGGCTGCGCAGAGTCCGCCCCGTTAGTTCCTGGCCCCGGGTCTCATTGATCGCGGTTCCGACAAGACGGAATACCATTTCATCGGCCGATTGAACCTCAAGAACGCTAAGCCAACCAAGATATTGCGCAATTTCCGAAAGCTCTATGTCACGGCGCCTCGGAACCATTTCGTCACCGCGCCAACGCATCCACGCTGTAGCGAAATCACGACAGCATGGCGTCTCAAGAACGTCCAGAAGCGCAGTTGTCATCGGTCCTAACTACCAATCAACCAACCATCGAGCGATCCCATTTCGCTTCCGCATCGAGCGGAAAGACCGGGCGTGGCAGGTAACTCCAATCGAAGTTGGCAAGATTGGGCGACGTCAGACCGGGCACGTCGACTTCGTGAATGCGCGCGGGCGGGAACATGTAATCGAATCCAGCCCGAAAATGCCCGCGCGATTTGACAACAATCGAACGCGCCGCAGCCGGATCCAAGCCAAACGCCGAGAGGAAATCCGTGCTGAGACACTGTTGGCGCTTGGTGATGACGACGATCCGGATACCACCAAGGTCAAGCGTCGCGACCGGCCCAAGATCAACCGATTTTCCGGCCGCCATGCCATGCTCGCCGACGAACGTTCCATCAAAAAGCCCAAGCACCGTTGCGTCCGCCTCGAAGGCTTCGGAAAACTGATTGTCCTCCTCGGTATTGAATTGAGCCCGAAATGAGCCGCCCTTGCCCGCCTCGCTCGCAGCCCGCACTAACGCCGGGTCAAAGAACACGCCGAGCAAACAGCCCTCAACACCCGCTTCGTGGAAGGCCCGCAGAATATGGGTCGTGTTGCCGCGCCCGCCGCCGCCAGGGTTGTCGGCCGGATCGGCAAAGACCAGCGATGGCGTAGATGCGTCTTCCCCTACAAGTTTCGCCCGGGTCGCGGCCTCTGCAAGCGTGATCATGCTTGGACGGTAGCGTTCGTGCTCAGCCCATCCAGCCTCTGCCAGGTCAATCGCAAGCGCTTTGGCATGCGCCGGGTCGTCGCGGGTATGCACAATCACGGTCATGCTGTTCTTAGGCGTGTCGGCGAACGCAAACCCGGACAAAATTGTAATGTTCATCACACGATCATCGAGTTTCGTCTGACCAAGCCGAATGAGGTCGCCGTAGGGATGGCCCTCGGCCGTAAGCTGCGTCACCGAAGGTGCCACCAAAGGCAGTCGGACCCGGTACTTGGTTGGCTTCACACCATCGAACATCTCAAGCATGCAATTTGCGGCCTCGGCGCCGCGCTCGTACTGATCGATGTGAGGGTTGGTGCGGTAGCCGATCATCATATCGACCGCCGCCATCATCTCATCCGAGATGTTGGAGTGCAGATCCAGCGTGGCGATCACCGGCACGTCCGGTCCCACAACCGCGCGCACGACCTGGAAGACATCACCGTCGGGGTCATGCGTGTGAACCGCCGTAGCCCCGCCATGCTGGCAGATGTAAACCCCATCGACCGGACCGAGCGCCGCCAAGCTTGAGCGCAACTCTTCCAGGAACTCCGTAAAAAACTCTTCTTCGACCGCGCCCGCCGGGGTCGAACTGATCAAGATAGCCGGCGCATCTTCCCAGCCATCCCGACCTTGGGTTTCGTCCATAACCGCATAGAAGCCACAAACACCGGAATGTATCGACGGGTGCTCCAGTCGAGCCTGGCGGGTGATCTCGGCCCCGGTCATGTAACAGGATTGCTCGAAGTCCCATCGCGAGCACGTCGGCGAGAACCGATTGGATTCGAGATTGAAGCCACAAATAGCGATGCGTTTTTTACCGGCCATGTTCTAACTTCCAGAAAACCCTAATTCGATCCCGCAGCATGCGCCGGAGAGTGGTTAAGGTAAAGCTGTCGGACGACCGTCTAATCCGAAGTGTCGACGATCTTGATCTCGCGCGTGATTTCAGCCGCCTTAGCCAGCATGATCGAGGCAGAGCAATACTTCTCGGCGGTAAGTCGCACTGCCTCCTCAACCTTGGACATGGTGAGCCCTGCCCCGGTAACGGTGTAGATCATGTGGATGTTGGTAAAAACCCGCGGTGGCTCTTCGGCCCGCTCGGCCGATACCTCAACCTGGCAATCCTCAACTAGCTGACGCATGCGCTCAAGAATATGGACCACGTCGATGCCGGAGCACCCACCGAGTCCCAACAGCAGCATCTCCATCGGGCTGGCACCGAGCCTGCCGTCGAGATCATCCGACTGCGATCCATCCAGAATGACGCCATGACCGCCCTCGGTGGAGCCGATAAAGCGCAACCCCGAAACCCAATTCACCTTGGTCTTCATTGAAATAACTTTCTCCGTTGGATCTGGAAGCCGTTTGTGTACGACGCGGGCGCCAGTACGTCCACGACCGAGTGCGTTGGTGTCATAGGTGACGGTCAACGCTGCCTCCGAGTCCTCAAGGTCAATCGCGATGATCTAAAAACCCATCCAAACCAATGAGCGTGACCTCGGCCGCGCCAATTTCAGTGAGCCTTTGGGTGCCCAATACATGTTGACGTAGAGTGTGCCACCACTGTCGACCCTGGGGGCCCCAAGGATGGTCAAAATTGTTTCCGACGATCCGATTCTGGAAGCACACATCCAGACCCACGTGGACCTCCTCATCTCGAGCGGCGGTTGGGTTCACGATGATCTGGAAATTCAATGCCACTCTGGCGACCTTTCGATCCACAGCGCCCCTACAATTAACGCCGATGCCCAATTGATCATCGTTCCCGAGCACGCATTGGCGCCAGTCAATCAGGCGGAATTAACCCTCATTGGCGACGAGATAATTTTTGATCCCAACAGATCAAACCTTACAGACCAACAAACCCGCCTACTCGATATCCAGTGCAGAATATATAATCTGTCAGGGAAGGTTCGGAAACTCCGGCAATCGGTCTCTCGTTATTTGCGGGTCGATCATCCAGCTTTGTTTGACGCGCTTACCGATCGTGGAGTTCCGCAGCCGGAACAATTGCACGGCCGAGCTTCGTCATCCGCAGAGCTACCGGATGTCAGTGTGAAAGATTTTCTGAAGAGCCGGGTTTTACGCTGGCCGAAGCACGGGAACGAAGATGACACAACTGACGTTCTAATGAGCTTGATCGATTATATTAATCACGACTCTCGAGCCACACCCCATCAACGATCCAGCGATAACAACGCTTTAGTCGCGACGTCCCAGCGGTGCAGAGAAAAAATTTCGGAATGCTTCGTGCAATATGGGCCGTACGACGCACAGGATGTTCTCCTTCTGCATGGCTATCTGGACGACAGCGCTGACTTCGTTCGTTCGACCAGTTTCAGCGTTCCTGTCGAGGATTTAGGCACTGTTCATATCGGAAGCGAGATCGCCTATCAGCCCAATAAACACACGGTGAGCAAAGGGAAAAATCGCTCGTGGTCTTTTCCGAGTGTGCGAACTCGAGACGACGGTGACTTGGAAGTTTCAAGCCTCTTCATCATCACCGAAACCGACCCGATGGCACTAAAACGCGCACTCACATTAGCGATCGCAGCATGGCGTCACGGTCTCGACCAACCCACCACATCCCGCCTTGTCGGATTGCTCGAACGAGCGGTCTTGAATGAAACTCGGGGCTACTATGAGAAACTCCGAATTATGGCGCAGGCGGCACAAAACAGCGTAGCCGCAGACATGGTTCAAAAAATGGTGTCGATACAGCTGCAGACGCTCTCACGGTATTCATCCGCCGTGCAATAATGTCCGCGCTGGATTTATACTCTTATATTTCAATAAGTTGTCCGGATAACCCGGAAAAGATATGGTGCGGTCGAGAAGACTCGAACTTCCACCCCATTGCTGGGACAGCGACCTCAACGCTGCGCGTCTACCAATTCCGCCACGACCGCACTATCTTGGCTGGAACCGAAGTGAGCTTGCACTTCGGAATGCGCGGGAATACCAAATCCCGATATCGGAATCAAGCAGCCAGACCAAGGTTTAGTGAAACCGTGAGTGAAATCGAAATTCTAACCGAAGAACTCTCCCACGCGTCTGATGGCTCGGTTGAGTGGCGGATCTCGGACGAACTGGTGGATTACGAAGACGCAATTCATGAAATGGAGCGCCGAGCCCAGGCAATTCGCGATGACGGCGCGCCGGAATTGGTCTGGTTGTTGGAGCACCCCCCGCTGTATACCGCCGGCACCAGTGCGCGGGATGAAGACTTGCTGAGCCCTGATCGGTTTCCGACATTCCGTTCCGGGCGCGGCGGGCAATACACCTACCACGGGCCGGGACAACGCGTGGCCTACGCGGTGATCGACCTGAAGCGCCGATCACCGGATGTCCGCGCCTACGTCGATGCACTGGAGGAATGGCTCATCCGGACCCTGGCGCAATTCACGGTGACAGGAGAACGCCGCGAAGGACGGGTCGGCATCTGGGTGCGACGCTCCGATATCTCGGCCCGAGAGCGTGAAGACAAGATCGGCGCAATTGGCGTTCGGGTGCGTCGTTGGGTCGCGTATCACGGCATCTCCCTGAACGTAGACCCGGACCTGGAGCACTTCTCCGGCATCGTGCCCTGCGGCATTTCCCAACATGGTGTGACCAGCCTGCACGAGTTGGGCCAGACCGTCAGCATGCCAGAGGTCGATATGGCATTGCGGCGCGCCTTCGGCGAAGTGTTCGGAAATAACCATATAATGTCTAAGAGATAATTTATTAAAATCGAATAATGCTTATAACTATTTAGTAATA
>JABIRP010000138.1 GCA_018699735.1 Rhodospirillaceae bacterium
AAGCTCATGGGCGACGGTCTATTGGCCGAATTCCCCAGCGTCATCGATGCCGTCGACTGGGCGGTCACGATACAAACCGAGGTCGCTCAGCTAAACGAAACGGAACATGATGCGGCAAGGATCGAGTATCGCGTCGGTGTGAACCTCGGCGACGTCATCGTCGACGGAGACGACATCTTCGGCGACGGGGTCAATGTAGCGGCCCGCCTGCAAGAGATCGCCGAACCCGGCGGGGTTGCGATTTCCGACATCGTTCAAGGGCAAATTCGCAATAGGCTGGACGCCGATTTTTCAGACGGCGGTAACGTCGAGATGAAAAACATCGCTCAACCCGTTCATGTCTGGCGTTGGCCAGCCGAAACAACGCATGCTGCGGCAGATTCCGCCGACGAGGACCGCACGATATTACCACTACCCGACAAACCCTCGATCGCGATCCTGCCGTTTAACAATATGTCCGGCGACGCGGAGCAGGAGTATTTCGCCGACGGCATAACCGAAGATATTATTACCGACCTCTCGAGAATCCGCTGGTTGTTCGTCATTGCCCGAAATTCGTCATTTGTGTTCAAAGGTCAAGCCATCGACGTCCGCCAGGTGGCACAGGAGCTCGGGGTCAGATATCTGCTTGAGGGCAGCGTACGCAAGGCCGCGAACCGCGTTCGCATTACTGCGCAGCTGATCGACGCCGAAACCTCGGATCATTTGTGGGCGGAACGATACGACCGCGAGCTCAACGACATTTTCGAGGTACAAGACGAAATCACCGAAAAAGTCGCCGGCGCGATTGAACCGGCAATCCTAGCTGCCGAAGGACTTCGCGCCCGAAACCGTTCCAGCAACGATCTCGGCGCCTGGGAATTGCTGATGCGGGCGGTCTCAGCATTCTGGCGGCTGGCGGAGAAAGACACTATTGAGGCAATTGGCTACCTCGAAACAGCAACGAAAAAATATCCGCAGTATGCCCCAGCGTACAGTATGCGGGCCTTCGTCCTGTTGTTTTCGGCGCACATCGGTTGGCGCGACCTCGCCTCGGTTCGCGACGAGGTGGAGAAATTGGCAAATCAGGCCGTCGATCTGGATGACCAGGACGCCTGGGCGTATGTGGTCCTCGGCTATATGCACTTCATGAACCGCGAAACATCGGCGGCAATAAACCAATTCACCCATGCCATCGAACTGAACCCTAATCTCGCCTCGGCCTATGGTTGGCGCGGCTTTACCAGAGCCCACGCTGGTCTGTCAGAGGAAGCAATCGAAGACGGCAATACCGCCTTCCGGTTAAGCCCGAAAGACCCGCAAAATACGATTTTCCATGCCTCGATCGGCCTCGCGCATTTTTTCGCCGGCCGGTACGATGATTGCCTCGAGGAAACGCAGAAAATTATGCGGAGGCGCCCAGGCTTCGTATCGGGACAGCGGATGTTATGCGTTGTGTTGGCCAGATCGGGAAGGATCGAAGAAGCAAAAGCTCAATTCAAAATCTTGATGGAATTGCAGCCCAATATTTCCGCCTCACAACTCCGTCGCACTCTGCCTTATCCGTCGCCCGAACTTCTGGAGCAGTTCGTTGGCGGCCTTGTAATCGCCGGACTGCCCGAGGACTGACACCGTCATACCGGGGCCGCCTGGAGCCTGTGTCGAGTTGATAGATTTGTCAGCTGCCCACCCCTATGCTTCAGCCTATGTCCAAGGAAACCCAACGCCGCCTCGCCGCCATCGTTTCCGCTGATGTGGTGGGTTATTCACGTCTCATGGGCATGGATGAAGTTGGCACGCTCACAGCGATGCGGGCGCATAGGGCAGAGCTTATCGACGCCAAAATTGCCGAGCATGGCGGCCGCATCGTCAAAACCATGGGCGACGGGTTGCTATTGGAATTTTCGTCCGTCGTGAACGCCACCCAATGTGCTATCGAGGTGCAGGAAGGAATGGCTGCCCGCAACGAGGATGTTGCTGAGGGCGAACGCGTCATCTTCCGTATCGGCGTGCATGTCGGCGACATCATAATCGAAGGCGAGGACATCCTGGGCGACGGCGTTAATATAGCCGCCCGCCTCGAAGCGCTGGCGGAGCCTGGTGGCGTTTGCATTTCCTCGCGAGCTCACGATGATGTCCGAGACAAAATGAGTATCGCTTTTGATGACCGGGGCGAGACGAGCCTCAAGAACATTGCCCGCCCGGTTCGAATTTGGACATGGCCGCCGGGTCCGCCAAAGCCCGGCTCGATGGACACCCCACCGTCTATTCCGGACACGATATCAGTCGTTGTGCAGCCATTTCGGATCATCGGAAATGCTGGCGACCTTGAGTATCTTGCCGACGGGATGACGGAAGCCATCGTCGCGGCGCTTAGTCATTTCAATGAGTTTTCTGTCGTAGAAGCCGATGGAACAGCACACCCTAACTTCGCCTTGAGCGGCACGATACAGCTGGCGGGTAAGCGGGTGCGCATAACAACCCAACTCATCGATGAACGCAGTGGTGAAAAGCGTTGGGCCCAACACTTCGACCGGGATCTCGATGACATTTTCGATCTGCAGGACGAAATCAGCGCGATTGTCGCGGCGTTCCTAGGAGAGGCAATTTGGCGGGAGAGCGCCAAGGAGTTGAACCGCAGAGAACCGGGGACATTCACGGCGAACGACTGGACCCTTCGGGCGATGGAACATCTCCATCGACTTGAACGGACTGGCCTAATTAAGGCTCGAGAAGCTGTCGACAGAGCCTTGGTATTGGATGCAGACTTGAGCTTGGCCAAGATGGTTCTCGGTTTTTGCCTTTATATACAAGCCAGATTTGGATGGGCGCAGGACAAAGATGGATCATTAGATGAAGCCTTGGGACTAGCCAAGGAACTGTTGGCAAGAGATGACGCCAATGCAACCGTTCACAGGTTGATGGCCCGGACCCTGGCATCACAAGGCAACATCGCAGAGGCTTTGGCGCATGCCGACCGAGCGCTGCAACTCAATCCCTACGACAGCGATGTTTTGGTCATGTATGGCGGTGTGTTGTGCGATGCGGGACGAGCCAAGGAAGCCGTAGGGTGGATGGAGAAAGCATTGAGATTTAACCCTCGACCACCGGCCCATTATCGTTCGTTTCTCGGTGCGGCGCAGTTTTTAACGGGTGATTTCGAATCCGCGCTTTCCAACTTACGTCGTGTTGAAGGTGCCGGTGGCCACGCCCGTTTCTTTTTGGCCGCGACGCTCATCAAGAACGGCCTGCCGGTGGAAGCACGGGCGCAAATCGAGGAAATCTTATCCGAGCGGCCCGGTTATTCGCTACGCGAGGCAGCCAAAATGTTTGCGTGTCTCACCAGGGCCACGGATCGTGGGATGCTTATCGATAGTTTGCGGCTGGCCGGATTTCCAGAATGACCGCATCGTGTCATAAGCGGCTGAGAGCAGCCCCCGGCAAATGATGATCGCGATCAAGGCTTTGAGGAGGCACCACCCGGACCACCCGGGGCCGAGCGCTCGCAGCGACGCCCCTCCGAGGTTCGCGCTTCATTGGTCGCAGCAGCTAAGGTCGACCCCGACCAAATCGGCTCCGGTCAACGTGGCTCCACGCAGCACCGTTTTTTGAAACCGCCCGATGGCTCGACCGTCTTTGTTGTAGATTTCAACCGGTTCTATTTCAATTCCCGTCATCAGCGCGTGCGATAGGTTCGCATCAGATAAGTTGGTCCCGGCAAGCACGGCATTGGTCATATCGGCCCCCATCAGATCCGCGTCCGCCAGGTCGGCCAGCGAGAGATTCGCACCGGCAAGCTTGGCGCCGGTCAATCGCGCGCCGCACATCCGAATACCAGAAAGATTTCGTCCGCTGAGATCGAAATACCGCATGAACTGGTTTTCCAGGTCGCCGCGATGGCCGCCTTTGCCATTGCCATTGATCCATGCCTCATGCGCCTCAATCTCGGTACGAATCTTGTCGGGGATCTGATCGAACGGGATTCGATAGGGGTCCAGGGTCTCACGGAAAACTTTCTCATCTATACCCGTCAGATCTGCGCCCGAGAGATTGGCGTCTCTCACGACCAGGTTTTCGGTTTGCGCATTGACCAAAACCGCGTCCTGCAAGTCGGTTCCGTTCATCAGTGTGCCGCATAATCGGGCATCTGAAAGATTGGCCCCGCGCAAGTTGGCAAAGCTCAAGTCGACATCCGTTAGGTCGGAACGGGAGAGAGTTGCGCCCTGAAGATCAGCCCCAACCATGCTGGATCCGGATAAATTGACCCCAGACATCCGTGCCTGTGTCGCGTTTACGTAGTCCATCAGGCAACTTGTGATATCGGTCACCTCTAGACCAACAGACGTGTTGCCAATTCTGTCCATCATCAGGCCGCCTCTCATGTCGGCCTCGACCAGGATTGCGTGATTGAGATTGGCATTTTTCAAATTGGCGCCGCGCAAGATCGCCTTCGTCAAATTAGCGTTCCGGAAATCGACATTGGTTAAGTTCGCGCTGAACAGATCAGCCTTCTCCAAATTGGCGCTTGAGAAAACGGTGTCGGAAAAATCTCCGCCTGTCATCACCGCTTGCGAGAGCTGCACGTTGGAGAAATCCTTCCCGGAGAGCTGCATTTTGGAGAAATCCGCACAGGCTCCATTCGCTTCTTCGAGCATCCAAGCTTGATGCCGTTCAAGCGTCACACTGACAAAATCCGGACTACCCTCTGTCGCACCGTTCGTCATCGCAGTGGTTCCAGCCAACGTCTTGCGGATACGAAAACCATCATAGCCACATTTTACACCGTCTGGTGAAACGCTTTTCCAGATGGTTCCGGCTAAACGTCATCTTTTAGGCGCCTCGACGGCAACCACCGAATCGTGCAGTCTCAAAGGCACAAACATCCGCGGTCGACCGAGCGGCACCTCAGTCGAGAATTGCCAATTAAGAGCAGTGTCCTTTTACCCAGTCCTCAAACTCCACCGGGAAATCCACCTCATGACCGCCAAACGTCTGGTTGTTACCTACGAACTCGATGATGAAGGACAGAAAACCGTCACGGCCGCTTTGGACGGTGCCGGCGAAGTCGTCGTGCTAACCGATCAACCACCCGAAACCCGAGCCGGCATTCTGGCCGGCGCCGAGGTTGTTCTGTCGCGCAATACCTCAAAGGAATTGGCTGACGGCGAACTCATCCATCTGGCGAACGCCTCGCTATTACAGTTCGTTAGCGCCGGGATCGATTTCATACCGCTCGCCAACTTGCCGCCCTCTCTGCCGGTTGCCTTCAATGGGGGCGGATACTCGGAACCAATGGCAGAGCACGGCCTGACCATGGCGCTGGCGGCGGCGAAGCGTTTGATGATTGAGCACGAAAACCTCAAGCGCGGGACGTTCAATCAGTTCATACCAAATCGAATGTTGGCCGGTGGCATTGTTGGCATTCTGGGGTTTGGTGGAATTGGTGTTGCGAGCGCCAAGCTTTTCCGCGGATTGGGTATGTCCGTTCACGCGATCAATCGTCGTGGTGCCAGCGACGAGCCAACCGATTGGATCGGCAAACCCGCCGACCTGGACCGGATGCTCAGCGCTGCGGATGTACTGTTGGTCAGCCTGCCCTTGACCCGCACGACGCAGGAGATGATTGGTGCCAAAGAGCTTTCCCTGATGAAGCCGGACGCGATACTGGTCAATCTGGCGCGCGGCGAAATCATCAACGAAGCGGCGTTATACGATCATCTGCGCACGCACCCCAAGTTCACTGCCTGTATCGATGCCTGGTGGATTGAGCCGGTTCGCCATGGTGAATTCCGCATGGACCAGCCGTTCCTCGACCTACCCAATGTCATCGCCTCGCCACACAATTCCGCCTCGGTGAAGAGTTGGCGACCGACAGCACTCAGCCGCGCCGTGGAAAACTGTCGGCGCGCATTGCTCGGTGAGAAGCCGCTTTATCTTGTTGGCCCGGACGATCGGTTCATGGACTAGGCCCCGCCTACGTGAAAGCACTCACTCCGCCGCCACGTCTTCCTTGGAATGGTCGTAGTTCTGACGCGAGAACCACAACATGTACTCGCCATAGGTTTCCGGCGCATATCGCGGTGGGTTCTCCGGGCTTTGGCAGGTCGGCAGGCACTCCATGACGTAATCATTCGAAGCGTCGAAGAAGAACGGAATGGCGTATCGATCAACCCCAGAGGCAGAGGCCTTGGCGCGGTGTGGGGTTGGGCGAAAGCGGTGATTGGACCAGCGGTAGAGCAAATCACCGGTATTGACCAGAAAAGCATCTGACACCACCGGCGCGTCAACCCAGCGCCCATGTGTCGGCCGGATTTGCAGCCCCTCAACTTCGTTCTGAGCCAGCAATGTCATAAAGCTTGAGTCCGTATGTGGGGCGATGCCGAACTGGTTATCCTCCGCATCCACCGGCGGATAATGCGCCAGCCGGAAAGTATATTGCGGTTCCACAAAAGCCTCGGTGAAAAACCCAGCCGGCAGGTTCAAGGCAACCGCGTATAGTGGCAGCAGAGACAGCGCCAAGCTTTCGAGTGCGTCCATCGCCGACACACAAACCTCGCGAAAGCCCGGCAGATCACGTGGCCAGGGGTTGCCGCATCGATAGCGCTTGTTGGCCAACACATCGGGATGATCATCTGGCAGATCGCGTCTCAGCGAGTAAGCTGCCACCAGGTTGGATTTGCGCGGTCCTTCATAAATCGTTGAGGCCTGCGACACGCTCTTCTTCGACGCCATGTAGCCGACATTGTGCTCGTTGACCTTCAGAGCCTCCTTCTCGGCAAGCGGCAGGTCATGGAACTCGCGGCTTGCTTCGAACGCGTCAGCGATCAGGTTCCACGGAACGCCATGCCCGCGAACGAAATAGAAGCCCACCTCCTCGCAAGCATGGCGCAATTCGTTCGCCGTTGCTTCCAGTGCACCGGGCTTGCCGGCCAGATAATCGCTCAAGTCCAGGATCGGAATTTGGTCTGTCATGATGGGAATACCTTAAAGGCTCACCAATGGATCGTGCAATCTGGATCGTGGATCTATAGGCTTTGTAGGGACTTCAAAATACACAATTGGACGATGGACGCATGTTCGAGAAGACAGTCGAGATCAAGACCGCAGACGGCATCATGGATACCTTCATCTGCCACCCTGAAGAGGGCGGACCGCACCCGGCTATTATTCTGGCTCCTCGACGTTTCAAGTGGAATTGATGAGTTTTCCGAGTGGTGCGGCGATCAGATAGATCATGGTTATGAAGGTGTCGACATTGCGGTAGCCCCTGGCCCTAGCTCTGGCGGCCTTGAAGATACCGTTGAGGGCCT
>JABIRP010000139.1 GCA_018699735.1 Rhodospirillaceae bacterium
CGAGGCCCTCAACGGTATCTTCAAGGCCGCCAGAGCTAGGGCCAGGGGCTACCGCAATGTCGACACCTTCATAACCATGATCTATCTGATCGCCGCACCACTCGGAAAACTCATCAATTCCACTTGAAACGTCGAGGAGCCGGTTTTTTCCGCCGCCGTGGCGCTTTGATTTGCCGCCACGCCCGCGCCGAGCGCCAACGCAACAGCCAATCCAGTTACTACTGCCTTATTCATGTGAAAACCTCCAAGGTTTCTTCATTGTTCCCCAAATAGGTTCCAAAGGAATACGTCCAATCAGGCCCCTCGCCTAATCACGCAAATAGGCAAGGTCTCCACCTGGGAGTCCTCGCCAAAATCCCTTCCAAACCGCCAAAAGTGCATTGCACTCTTGCCCCACTATGCCTGGATCAAGAACCGACAGTCAATGCGTGGGTTAATGAATCGTTAAGCCATGCCGCCACATGATTTCCGCCGCACGGGAGCATAAATGATGGCTCAAGCGAGCGCTGCATCGACGGCATCGCCAAGGACCGAAACGATGTGTTCGATGTGCTCGGACTCAACAATGAATGGCGGTGCCACCAACAGGTGATCGCCTCGCCGTCCGTCAATCGTTCCGCCCATCGGATAAATCATCACACCGCGTTCCATCGCCTCCGCTTTGATACGGGCATTCAAGGCGCGGCCTGGCTCAAACGGCTCCTTGCTGGCCCGGTCTGCCACGAACTCTAAGCCGACAAAAAGGCCTCGCCCGCGAATATCACCGACATGCGCGTGGTTGCCGAAACGCTCCTGCAAGGCCGTCATCAGTTCGGCGCCCCGCGTGCGCACATTCTCCAGCAGATTCTCCTCGCGAATGGCCGTCTGCACTGCCAAACCCGCAGCGCATGCAACCGGGTGTCCCATGTAGGTATGTCCGTGTTGGAAGGAGCCTGTACCGGCGGCGATCGCCTCAAATATGCGCTTGCCGACCAGCATTGCGCCAATCGCCTGATATCCAGCCCCAAGCCCCTTGGCGACGGTCATCATATCGGGTGCCACACCATCCTCATCGCAGGCAAATAGATGCCCCGTACGCCCCATACCGCACATGATTTCATCGAAGATCAGCAGCACGCCGTAGGCATCGCAGATCTCACGAATACGTTTCAAGTATCCTGGCACGGCTGCCACAGCCCCTAAGGTCGCACCCACGACCGGTTCACAAATGAAGGCGGCAACGGTTTCGGGGCCGGCCTCCAGGATTGCTGTCTCCAACTCGTTCGCCACTCGTAGGCCATATGCCTCTTCCGTCTCGTCATGGCGCCGATCGCGATAGGCGTAACATGGTGAAATATGAGACATGCTGTCGATCAACAGTGGGCGATACGGTTCGCGGCGCATCTCATTTCCGCCAGCCGACAGGGCCCCGAGCGTATTGCCGTGATAGCTTTGGCGGCGCGAGATGATCCGGTGCCGATTGGGCTGACCAATCTCCAAAAAGTACTGCCGCGCCAGTTTCAACGAAGCCTCAACGGCTTCCGATCCGCCGGAAACAAAGAATACCCGGTCCAGGTCTCCCGGCGCGGATTCCGTAATGACACGGGCCAGCTCTTCCTGCGGCTCGCTGGTGAAAAATCCGGTATGGGCATAGGAAATTTTATCCAGCTGATCTTTAATTGCCTGGATTACGCCCGGATGATTGTGCCCGAGGCACGAAACCGCTGCTCCGCCGGACGCATCCAGATAGCGTTTGCCGGTAGAATCGGTGATGAAAACCCCTTCTCCCCGAACAGCAACCGGCGGCATCGTTGTGGCGCTTCGGCCAAAGACATGCGACATGGACGTGAACTCCCTGCTCAACCGTATTTGATTGGCGGATTACGCCCGGGCACAGGATGGCTGTCCAGGAAATTCAGTGACCAGTAGCTGCCGCGACGAAGATGACGCAGCCTGTTAAGCCGGATAGACTTGCGGCTCGAACTGCCGGCCGATTTCCAACCCAACTCCCGGAACCCTCATGACCGACCAACCGATTGTCGACGCGCATCACCATTTTTGGAACCTTGGTCTCAATTACTATCCATGGCTTTCCGACGCGGTCGAGAAGCACTTCTTTCTCGGTGACTATTCAGCCCTGAAACAAGACTTCCTGCCCGCCGATTACCGCCGCGTCGCGGATGGCTTCGAGATCGTCGCGACGGTTCATGTGGAAGCAGAGTGGGACCGTAACGCTCAAGTCGCCGAAACCGAATGGCTGAGTTCCGTTGCCGCCAGGGAGGGAATGCCGAATGCGATTGTCGGCCACGTCTGGCTCGCCGCCGATAATTGCGAGGAGGTCCTGCGCGGCCATATGCGCCACCCGCTGTTTCGCGGCGTACGCTCAAAACCGGTCACCTCGCTAACGCCCGACACAATGACGCCCGGCGCGCCCGGTACAATGCAAGACCCGAACTGGCGGCGCGGATTCTCGCTGCTACGCGACCTCGGGCTCACCTACGACCTCAGAGTGCCGTACTGGCATTTGTACGAGGCGACAGAGATCGCTTTGATGTTCCCTGAGGTCCCGATCGTTCTCAACCACACCGGTTTCCCATGGGATCGCAGCGAGGATGGGCTCGTGGCTTGGCGATCGGCAATGCGCGCGATCGCCGCCTGCCCCAATGTGCGCGTGAAACTTTCTGAACTCGGTCTCGCCGACGCGACCTGGACGGTCGAAAGCAATCGGGGTGTGGTGCTGGATGCGGTTGATATCTTTGGGCCCGAGCGCTGCATGTGGGCATCCAACTTCCCGGTGGCGGGCCTGCGCGTCAGCTACCGAGAACAATTGGAGGGGTTTCTTGAAATCCTGCCCGGCCTGACAGCTGAAGAACGTGATGGTGTCTTTCGGCGCAACGCAGCGAATTTCTACGGCATAGAGTTAGCCTGAATTGGGCTCAACCGGCGTCGCTTCAGGCGCCGATGTCATCACCCAGATCAATCCGCCCAGCAGTGCCGCAATCAAGGTCAATCCGCCCCACATGAGGGAAATCGCAAGTGCCGGGGCGGCGGCGACACCCAGCAACGCAAATAACCCGACCAAAACTCCCTCGCGCACACCCCAGCCCGCAATTGAAATCGGCAGGATCATCATCAGTATGGTCGGCGGAAGCAGGCCGACGATCTCGGGAAACCCGACGATCGCCCCAACGCCATTGGCCAACAGCCAGACGCAGGTGGCCGTCATCATGTGTAATGTCAGGCTGAGACCGAGAACCGCCACGGAAATCGGTCCGGCCCGCCAAAGCACAGAAGAGTCCCGTAGCAGTGATGCAATCGGTCTGCACCAGATGAAGCGATCGATCAGCCCGGCCACGCGGTTAGCGAAGATTAGCGACAATATCGCCGTCAAGAGGATCACTGGTGGAACATACCGTACGATGTCGGCAATCGCTGGGTTCGGCATCCGGTCAGCCATCAATACACCTGTCACCAGCATGAGGATCAGGAGTGAGATGAGACCGGCCGACCGGTCCAGGATCACTGTGTTCGCCGCCCGGCCGATCGGCAAGCCCTGCCGACTGGCCAACCAGGCCCGCACGGCGTCACCGCCAAGCGAGGTCGGCAGCAACTGATTGAAGAACATGGCCGCGAAGAATAGCCGAAACGTCTGCCAAATGGAGAGCGACGCACCGGTCAATCGCCCCAATAGCAACCACCGGATTGCAGCAACGGCGAACTGCGCAAGAATCACCAAAAACGCCTCTGCCAATACGCCATTCGGCACACGCGCGAATGCCGCCAGCACCGCCCCACCGTCGATCTGCCGCGTGAGGATCGCCAAGAGGCCAATGCTGACCAGAAGTTTGGCCAAGAGGTAGAGTTTACGGTTCACCTAAATCTCTTATGAATTTCGATTCAAGCTTTATACCTCAGACTCATCATCAGCGGTAAGTTTACCGGTTTAGGACTGGCGCGGTGGAAATGCGAGTGAGAATGGCTCGTCATCCGGGCCGTACGCAAAATTCGGGCTGTAGAATGGATCTTCGTCCAAGACCGACCCCCAGCGTGCACGCATCACTTGGCGCTCTCGTTCCCACTCCGCGCTTTTATGGACTGTGGCAAAAGTCCCGCGACTGGCGGATTCGTGGTGGGTCAGACGGGCATAGGGTGTCCAGAGTGTCCGCCAACCCGCCGCCGCCATTCGCAAGCAAAGATCAATGTCGGAGAAATCGATACGCAGATCCTCGGCATCGAACCCGCCAACCGCCTCAAAGGCGGCACGACGAACGACCATACAAGCCCCGGTGACAGCCGAGAGTGCTTGGACCTGATTGGCTCTGCCCCAATATCCCGCTGACGCATCCGGGTGACCAACGTATAAATGGCGAGCGACGTTCTCTCCGCAGAGTATGACGCCGCCGTGTTGAACCGTGCCGTCCGGATAAAGCAGCTTGGCGCCGACCACGCCGATTTCCGGTCGCACCGCATGGGACGCCATCTCATACAGCCAATCCGGCGTAAGTGGCTCAATGTCGTTGTTGAGAAAGCAAAGCAATTCACCATTTGCAGCGCCGGCACCATCATTGCTCAAAGCGCTAAAATTGAACCGCCCCGGTCGAGGCAACACACGGGCACCGCCAGTCGCTTGCAAGTGCTTCAGGTATGCGACCGTCTCGGGCTCAACACTGCCGTTATCGACGATTATCAGCTCGAGATGATCATAGTTCGTCCCCTGAAGGACCCCATCGACCGCGCGGCGCAACATGTCCAGACGATCACGCGTTGGCATGATCACGGAGACCAGAGGTTTGGGCTCCGGCATAGCTCTGCGCGAATGCCAACCAATTTCCGAAACTCTGACGTTCACCGATGCACACGTGCGGTCGTAGCTGTCTTGGAGTGCCCGGCAAGTCGCTTCGATTACGTAAGGCTTGGTTTCACCACTCAGCGACGTCGACCCCTCTATTGCGCGCCAATGATAGAGAATGCGGGCGATATGCCGGATGCGGTCCGGTGTGCTGTTTTCGGTCACCCGCAGTGCCAAATCATGATCCTGACTGCCTTCCAGCCCCACGCGCAATCGCCCGACCCGCTCCACCAATCCCCGACGGTAGACCGCGAAATGGCAAATGTAGTTTTGGCTTAGCAACAGGTCTGGATTCCATCCGGGCTTGAAATGCGGGTCGAACCGCCGGCCGGTAGCATTGATCTTGTCCTCGTCGGAATAAATCAGGTCCAGGTCCGCATTCGCGACGATCTCCTGGGCAACAAAGTGCAATGCATGCGGCGCCAATAGGTCGTCATGATCGAGAAACCCGACCCAGGGACCATCGGCAAGATCGAGTGCTGAATTGCTTGCGGTCGAGATGTGACCGTTCTTTCGGCGCAGAACCAAGCGAATGCGCGGGTCCCTCGCTGCAGCCGCCTCCAGCGCCCGGTGAATTTCGGGAGAGGGTGATGCATCGTCGGCGATGCAGAGTTGCCAATGGGGATAGGATTGCGCCTCGACCGATGCAATCGCCGCCTCCAAATACACAAGCGGCGGTTCATACACCGGCAAGATCAATGAAATGATCGGTGGGTCCAGCCAATTTGACGCCTCTATCTTGATCGCTGCGTCATCATAAATTTCGGTGGATGCCATCCATCTTTCATAAGCGGTTCTGGCCTCGCCAAATTGCTTATGCAACTCCGTGTCGCACCCTGCCGCCGAAGCTGCTCGGCGTAATAGCGGCAATAGGTCTTCGACCAATCCGGCCTCTATTGCATCGGACATATCGGCGCGTTCGAGCCGACTTGCCAAATACCGCCAAGCCAAACTTGCCTTGCCATCCCGCAACAAAGCCTCGGCCAATCGGCCGACATTCGTGAAGTTGTCGGGGGTCACAGCGAGCAGTCGCAGCCGCCAAATCGACTGGCCAGGATAATCCCCGGCCCTATCGGAGGCCCAGGCCGCCAGTGCTTCAGGTTCTGCCGGATCAAGGACGAGCGCCCGCCGCAAACCACTGAAACGAGCTTCGGCCCGACCGATACGCCGACCTAATCGTGCGACCCGAACCCAGATCCCGGCGCTAGATGGATCCAAAACAGCGGCACGGCGCATCAGCACCAAGCCAACCTCGCGCGCCCCGAGCAGAGGCATTGAAATCGCGGCATTGAAAAGCGCCGAGGGATCGGATGGCTTCAGGATCGCATGCCGGCGATGAACGGGGAGTGCCTCCTCGATCATGCGCGCTTGGTGGAGCGTGGCGCCTAGCGCTGCATGATGTGCCGCGAGCCCAGGCTCCAGCCGGACCGCCTCACGCTGGGCTCGGATCGCAGTCGAAAGCGCCCCCAATCGGCGCTCGACCACGCCCAAGTTCGCAAACCCCACCGACAATTCCGAGCGCAGTTCCGTTACTTTGCGAAACGCGCGCGCCGATAATTCCAACTCGTCGCTAGCATTGGCAGCCTCACCAAGTAGGAACCACGCAGTCGCGTTTCCAGGTTGTCTCTCGACCGCTCGCTGAAATAACGAAATCGCGCGATCTGACTGCTTCGCCCGCACAAGAATCATCCCGGCCCGGCAAAGTGCGCTGGCATCCGACGGCGCGGCGGCGGCGAGAGCAAGCAATACAGCCACCGCTTCCCTGGCAAAACCCATCCGGTCCGGCCGGGATGTTGGGTCTCCAAGGACAATGTTTTCCAATCGCGTCGACATTAAATACCAGGATCCAGAAGGCTCATGACCTGATCTCTCGAACGTGAACTCAGGTCACTCGGGGAATTCGATGAACTGCGTGTGATTGTCAAACGGGTTCATGTCTAATGTAAGCGGCAAGGAAATCCGATTAGGAAACTCGGTAAACGGTACTTGCTCCGGCTGCCGCCAATGCTCCACTCCAGCGGTTTGCGCGACCATCATTCCAGCCACTTCGCGCAATTCGTCCAGAGTATTGTTTATTCGCGAGTAGCCGTGATTTTTGATCAGCTCCTTAAAGACCACTTCGGCCATTACACCATCGCGCACAGCATCATGGATAGAAATGCGCTTTCCGCTCGGGTCATAAAATCGCTGGCAAAGATGCATATCGTGATGGTTCCAGGTGCCAACCTCGGACGGCGATTGAACGATCACCGTTGGAACATTGAATGCGCTCCCCACACTCCCGACGCCCGACGCGCCGCAAAACAAGAACCGCGCCCTGGTAATGGCAAAAGCTTGTAGGTCAAACCCAATCGAAGGGCCGATCAAGTCCACAAAACCCGCGCGGGCTGGAAATTCCGTCATCCCAGGATGGCCAACCCGAACGACTTGAGCACCAAACTTATCGATCAATAGATCTCGGATGTTGAGAAACTGTTCTGGATCACTGTCCCGCAGAGCGCTGGCAGGCCTTTGCTCGTAACCGACGTCTCGGTAATGCATGACACAAAACCAGCGATCTGGATCAACGCCAGCTGACACAAGACGATCACTCATCTCGGGCACCAAGCGATCGGGAAAATGCAGCGAGGCGATATTCGGCAGCGCGTTCAGCACCTGCATTTGCATGATCGAAGGTGTGATAACGAGATCAGGCCAAGATGCATGCTGGCCCTCAAAAGCCGGGTCAGCGTGGTGCACCCTGCCGCCCGACTGAACATCAAACAATTCTACCGGAAAATTCAGGTTTGGGTCCTTTTCGCGAAAATCTTGATCAATGTGCCAATTACTTTCAATAAGGAGGCTCTTGTACGGCCTGTCGTCATGATGAAAAGTGAACAACCGAGAATGTTCGAAACAATGCTTGATCGAGGCCATGATGACATTCTGCGCGGCGAAGTCGCCCAAAGCACGTGCGAGTGGAAAGCCGAAAATCTTGAAAGGAGTGGCCGGATCATCGCCCGGATTCAACCGCCTAATCGGGTATGCCGACGGAGTCAGACGCATGATGTGTCGCCAACTTGAGCATTTATGTACTCACTCATTGCTCACTCTCCGCAGCATCCAATAAATTCGGATCTCGCCTCATCGCATCACGAATAAGGCCTTCGATCGCCGCTTCGATTGGCGGTGGACCGGTCACGCCCATTGGATCGACCGGTTGCCTTTGACGAGACACCCACGCCCATTCCTCTTTCGATAGGGTGATTCGGCAATTCTCAGTGATTTGCATGACCCCCTCCAGGCATAACTTCCGAGCTTATTGAAAACACAAAGCATACCACTCAACCTGGGTGATGCGTCTTTCTTCTAAGCATTCTGCGAGATCGCAGCAATCCCCGATGGAGATCAGAACCCAAATGGCGGATTGCGCATGGCACAGGTCTTGCCTGCTTGATATTGGTCAACGGTGCGGCGATAAAGGGCCCTGTCGGTATAGCCTTATGGAAACCCCGGAATTCGGCACCCGATTCTTGGAGTGGATTGATGACAGTTACGGCGAAAAAACTGGGCGAGTTCTTCGATACGGCGAGAGATGCAATGCGGCAAAGCTCGGCTTGCGATCGCTCGGGAACCGCGATGGACCTCGAGCAAGGCATCGACTGGGCCGTGACAACCGCGCGCAAAGCGCATGACGCCGGCAACAAGCTGATGTTTATCGGCAATGGTGGCAGTGCCGGGATCGCCGGACATGCAGCCAACGACTTCTCGAAAAACGGCGACCTCCGCGCCCTTGCCTTCAACGACGGGGCGGTTCTGACCTGTCTGGCAAATGACTACGGCTACGAGCACGTCTTCGAGAAACAGATCGAATGGCACGCGCGCGCTGGAGACATGTTGATCGCTATTTCCAGCTCGGGACGCTCAGCCAATATCCTTCGCGCTGTCGACGCCGCTCGTAAGATCGGCTGTCAGGTTCTGACGCTGAGTGGTTTCAAGCCGGACAATCCGCTCCGGGCTCTCGGAGACGTCAACATCCATGTGCCCCTCGAAGAGTACGTTTTCGTCGAGATCACCCACCAGATGATGATCGATAGCGTTCTTGCCTTCTCTCTCGGCTGGGCAACCGCAGACGACCGCAATCCAGGCGCCTTGGCCCTCAGAGCGGCCAATCAATGATCCATATCGTTTTCGCTTAAGAAGCAAATTAAGGAGTTAAACGTGCCCGATACGCAAAGGAGCATTCTCGTCACAGGTGGCGCCGGTTACGTGGGCAGCCTGCTTGTACCGAAGCTGCTGGCAGCCGGCCACAGGGTGACAGTGCTGGACCTATATATGTACGGTGATGATCTGTTCTCCGACCTGGCGGACAATCCGAACCTGCGCCAGGTGAAGGGCGACCTGCGGGATGCTGCCAAGGTCGAGACGGCGGTATCAGGTTGCGATGCGGTTATCCACCTGGCCTGCATCTCCAACGACCCGTCCTTCGAGCTCAATCCGGATCTTGGAAAGTCGATCAATTTCGACGCCTTCGGACCGCTCGTTCGGGCCGCGAAGAAGGCCGGGGTGAAGCGCTTTATCTATGCCTCATCCTCTTCGGTGTACGGCATCAAAGAAGAGCCGAACGTGCATGAGGGCATGTCGCTAGAGCCTTTGACCGATTACTCTAAGTTCAAGGCAATGTGCGAGGATGTCTTGGAACAGGAACGTGAACCAGGTTTCACGACCCTGACCATTCGCCCGGCCACGGTTTGCGGCTATGCAAAGCGCCTGCGACTGGATCTGACAGTCAATATCTTGACCAACCACGCTGTCAACAATCACAAGATCACTGTCTTTGGCGGCAAGCAATTGCGCCCGAACATCCACATCGAGGATATGACGGATCTCTACGTCCAGGCGATGCAGATGCCTGACGACGCGATCGACGGCGGCGTTTACAACGCCGGCTACGAGAACCAGTCGGTTGGCGATATCGCCGAGATCGTTCAAGGCGTTGTTGGCGATGTTGAGATCGTCACCACGCCGACAGACGACAATCGCTCGTATCACATCTCCTCGGAGAAGATCACCCGCGACCTCGGCTTCAAGGCGACCCACACGATCTCGGATGCGTCTCGCGATCTGGTGAATGCATTCGAAGCCGGACTGATCAATGATCCGATGAACAATCCGCTCTACTTCAACATTAAGCGGATGCAGGGCATTCATCTGCAATAAGGACAAGCGCATGCCGGTCAAGCTATCCGACTACGTCGCCGACTTCATCGCTGGGCTTGGCACCAAGGCCGTGTTCTCTGTGACCGGCGGCGGCGCCATGCATCTGAACGA
This sequence comes from Rhodospirillaceae bacterium, assembly GCA_018699735.1. Classification (GTDB taxonomy): domain Bacteria; phylum Pseudomonadota; class Alphaproteobacteria; order Thalassobaculales; family Thalassobaculaceae; genus JABIRP01. Next base: position 10,139 of record JABIRP010000139.1, read on the forward strand.
TTCGATCGGCAGTCATCCCGATTTCGAGTTCGTACCGACGCACCACGAGCAGGCAGCCGCCATGGCAGCCGAGGGCTACGCCCGGGCTGCGAACACGATTGGTGTCGTGCATGTGACGACGGGTCCAGGTGGAACCAATGCCATGACGGGCATCGCGGGCGCCTGGATAGACTCGATCCCGATCCTGGCGATCTCTGGGCAGGTCCCGATCCACAACTCGATCGGCCAGTCTGCCTTGCGTCAGCTCGGCGTGCAGGAAGTCGACATCGTCAAAATGGTTGAACCGATCACCAAATACGCCGTGATGGTGACCGAGCCCCAAATGATCCGGCATCATCTGGAAAAGGCAGTACATTTGGCGACCACTGGTCGCCCCGGCCCAGTTTGGCTCGACATTCCGTTGGAAACCCAAAACGCGATCATCCCCGATCCGGACACGCTGCCAACGTATATCCCCGAGCCACCGCTGCGCAGACGTGGCGCCGCCAATATGCACCTACAAGTCGACCAGGCGATTGAGATGCTGGCAACCGCCGAACGCCCGGTGGTTATTGCCGGAAACGGCATTCGATTGGCTGGCGCCTCCGAGGCTTTCCGGACACTCATCGACCGCTTGCAGGTACCGGTAATCTCAAGCTGGAACGCCAGCGACCTGATGCCAAGCGACCATCCACTCTACATCGGGCGACCAGGATTGTTCGGCGACCGGGCCGGCAACTACACAATGCAAAACGCCGATCTTCTGTTCATTCTGGGCTCGCGCATGTCGATTCCGATGATCGGATATACGCCAGAGCTTTTGGCCCCCAATGCCCGGGTCATCTATGTCGACATCGATGAGGCGGAACTGTCGAAGCCAACCCTGCGCACTCATCTGCCGGTCGCCGCCGACGCCAAGGTTTTCACCGAGGCGATGTTGGCACGGCTTGGCAATTTCGAGCGCAACGAAAAGGTCGGTGGCTGGCTCAAGCGGTGCCGCGATTGGGTTGAGAAATATCCGATGGTTCTGGACGAGTACCGAGAGTTGGAGCGTCAGGTTAACTCCTTCCACTTCACCGAGGTCCTGGCCGATAAACTGCCCGAGGGCTCGGTCGTGGTCACCGACATGGGTACCAGTTTCACCTGCACCATGCAGACCTTCAAGCTGAAGGAAAATCAGCGGCTCTTTACCTCCTCGGGCCTCGCCGCCATGGGCTTCGGCCTGCCCGGCGCGATCGGGGCCTGCTATGGCCATGGCAAGCAGCGCACAATCATGCTTGCCGGTGACGGCGGCATGATGTTCAACCTGCAGGAACTCCAGACCGTAAAACAGCTCAACCTGCCAATCACCATGTTCGTACTGGCGAACGAAGGCTACCTGACGATGAAACATATGCAGGTCGCCGCCTTCGATCGATACGTCGGCTCGCACCCGGACAGCAACGTGTCCTGCCCAGACTTCGTCAAGGTGGCGGACGCGATCGGTATTCCCGGCACGCATATCCGCACTGCGGACGAGATGGTCGCCCGCATGGATGAGATCTTGGCCCATGACGGCCCCTATCTGGTCGAGGTCGAAATGCCGGCGATGCAGCTGCTGATCCCGCGCGTGCAAACCAAGCGCGATAAAGACGGCAATTTCCTGCCAACCCCGATCGAAGACATGTTCCCGTACCTGCCCGACGAAGAACAGCAAGCCAATATGGCCAACGAGACGACAGACATGGTGTCCAAGTGAGTGATGTGAAGGTTCGCTATTCCTACCTGCCCGAGCAGTTCGAGCAGGTCGACGAAATCCTGGATTTGTTCCGAGAATTCGTGCCGACCGGCGATTTCACGCTTGGCAAGCCGCTCACCGAGTTCGAAGGCCGCTTCGCCGAGATGATCGGCGTCAAACATGCGATCGGCGTCGGTTCCGGCACCGATGCCTTGAAGATCCCGTTGAAGGCCCTCGGTTGCGAGCCGGGCGATGAAGTGATCACCACTGCCAACACCTTCATCGCCACGGTCGGCGCGATCAACGAGACCGGCGCCCGGACTGTGTTCGTCGATTGCAACGATACCTTCTGTATGGATGTCGATCAGGTCGAGGCCGCGATAACGCCCAAGACCAAGGCTATCCTACCGGTCCACCTGACAGGCTACGCGACCGACATGCCGGCCCTGATGGAAATCGCCGAGCGCCACGGACTGGCAGTGGTCGAGGATGCCTGCCAGGGCATTCTCTCGCAGGTTGATGGCAAGAACGCCGGCTCGTTCGGCAATGCCGCCGGGTACAGCCTCCACCCCCTGAAGAACCTGAACGTCTGGGGCGATGGCGGGGTCACGGTGACCGACGACGACGAGCTCGCCGCCCGGATACGCCTGTTGCGCAACCACGGCCTACGCAATCGCGATGAAATCGAGCTCCTTGGTTACAACTCCCGCCTCGACACATTGCAGGCGGTCGTAGGAAACTGGTTGATTGGCCAAGTCCACGACATCACCAACAAACGCATCGAGAATGCGGCCCGTCTAGATGCTGGACTGTCAAGCATCCCCGGTATCCGCATTCCGCCGCGCCCGAACCGTTTTCGGCCGGTCTATCATCTCTATATTGTCTTCGCCGAGCGCCGAGACGAGCTCTATCGCTTCTGCGAAGACCGAGGCATTGAGTGCAAGGTGCATTACCCAATCCCGCTCTACCAGCAGGATGGCTTGAAGCAATTCGGCTACAAAGCTGGCGACTTTCCGGTCGCCGACCGCCAGGCGACAGAGATCATCACCTTCCCGGCCGACCAGCACATCACCTTCGAGCAAGTCGATTACGTCGTCGAGACCGTGCGCGAATTCTACGGCGCTTAAGCCCGGAGCAATCCAAATGCAGGTACCCTACGTCAATCTTCCAGCGCAATACGCCGAAGAGAAAGACGAGATCCAAGCCGCTATTCAGGCAGTCTTCGAGAAAGGTGACTTCATCGGCGGTCGTGCGGTCGGCAAGCTCGAAGAGGATTTCGCTGCCTTTTGCGGGGTCAAGGAAGTCATCGCAGTCAATTCCGGCACCGACGCGCTGATCCTGTCGATGAAGGTTCTGGACATCGGGCCGGGTGATGAGGTGATCACACCGCCGAACTCCTTTGTCGCCTCGACAGCCGCGATTGTACATGTCGGTGCGACACCAATTTTTGCAGACGTTCTGCCTGACCAGAATATCGACCCAGAGGCGGTCGAGGCTGCGGTAACGCCCCGCACAAAGGCGATCATGCCCGTGCATCTGACCGGGCGCATGGCCGATATGGACAGGATCCAGGTCATTGCCAAAAAACATGGCCTCGCGGTGATCGAGGACGCAGCACAATCTGTCGGCTCAATGCTGAACGGACGCATGAGCGGGGCAATTGGAGATCTCGGTTGCTTTTCGGCACATCCGCTAAAGAATCTGAATGCCGCCGGTGACGCCGGGCTGATCACCACGAACGATGCCGCGATGGCTGCCCGCCTGCGTCGCCTGATCAATCACGGCCAAGAAGACCGCGACACGGTGGTTGAATGGGGCTATGTCAGCCGCATGGACACCTTGCAGGCTGGTGTCCTGTCGGTTCGATTGCGTAATTTGCCAAGCGTGATCGAGCGCCGGAGGCGCAACGCTGCGCTCTATCAGGACCTACTCGATCCGGCATGTGTCTTCTTTCCGCCCGACCGCAATACCGAGTTCAACACCTTTCACACCTTCGTCGTGCAGGTCGACCAGCGTGACGAGCTACAGCGCCATCTCGCCGACCAGGGCATCGGCAGTGCAATCCATTACCCGATCCCAA
>JABIRP010000140.1 GCA_018699735.1 Rhodospirillaceae bacterium
GGTTCGTTCTATCCGATCAAAGGATGCGGCGCGCCGGCATGGATTACGTTGATCTGGTCGACTGGACCCGCCACGCGTCGTGGCAGCAGTTCCTTTCGGACCGTTCACCCGGCCGCCTGGTTCTTCTGACAACCCGGGCCGAAGCCACACTCGACGCATTCTCCTTCCAACCGGACGACACGTTACTGTTCGGCCGCGAATCGGCCGGCGTGCCCGACGACGTTCATGCTGCCGCCGACATGCATCTGCGGGTGCCGATTGCCGATCAGGCCCGTTCCCTCAACGTCGCCACCACCGCTGCCATCGTGCTATGGGAAGCCTTGCGCCAAACTGGAGGGACCCCGTGAGCATCCTGGAAACGCTGAGCCGGCTCGACCTCATCGCCTTCGCGCTGTTTGTGGTTGGCTGGGGTAGCTACGAGTTGTACGGAGCCAAGGCCAAGCGTGACGGCATCGGCCTACCGCATCACATGCACATTTGGCGCCAGCGCTGGATGATGGCGGCGCTGGAACGCGACAACCGCATTCTCGACGTTCAAATCATCCGCTCTGTTACCGGCAACTCCGCCTTCCTTGCTTCGACAGCCATCCTTGTGATCGGTGGTCTGGCGGCGCTGATGGGTGCGGCCGGTGACATCGTTATCGTATTGAATGGTTACGACTTCTTCGCCGAGACTTCGCAGAACCGATTTGGGCTGAAGCTCGCCGTGTTGATTGTGATCTTCGTGCACGCCTTTTTCCGGCTCGCCTGGTCGATGCGCCTAAACGCCAACGCCAGCATCACGCTGGGTGCCATCCGGCAACCCGAGGTGAATGCCGATCCGGGCGAGGCCCGGGCACGAGCCGACACAACCGCCGACCTTTTGACGCTCGGGGCCAAACACTACAATTCCGGCATGCATTCCTATTATTTCGGATTGGCGGCCGGCACTTGGTTCATACATCCGGCGGCTCTGATCGTTGCGACTGTTTGGGTCTTGATAACCCTTTATCGACGAGAGTACCGGTCGCGCGCCTTGGCAAGCTTGATGGCGCCTGGCGGCGAAGGGTGAACGGAACCCTGGACAAAATACGGTCGAGACCCCACATTTTAGAGAACACACTACAAACCTTCTTCACCCAAGCTGGCGAGCCCGCAAAACCATGTATCGCGACAACTCCCTGGTCCCAAAGGAAGCCATCCGGATGGCGGCGCTCGGTGCGCTGACACAAGGCAGTCGTGGGTATTCCGACATCGCGAGTGAGGTTCGCCAATTCTCCGCCCGGATCGTCGGCCCCTCTTTGGACCTGCTTGGCACTTCAATCGAGCTTTTGAAATTCGAGGGGCTGATCGAGCCGGTTACCGAAGAGAGTCGGGACGAAGATGCCGAATTGGTCCTGACAGAAAGCGGCCGTGCGGCGCTGGTCGACTATCTGCGCGCGCCGGTCCGTCCTGGCGCAAGCGACCTCAACAAACTTGTTATCGCCATCAAATTGCGGTTCATCGATGTCCTGGAGCCGAGCGACCGGGCGGAACAGCTCGATCACCTCAAGCATATGTACGAGGGTGAGCGGGTCCGGTTGGACGATCTGGCATCGCATGGCGAGTGGATGGACGGGCTGATGGCCGATTGGCTCGCCATGGAGCGCGACCAGGTAAACCGACGCATCGCCTGGTGTGAAACGCTTCTAAACAGAATCTAATTACGTCACGCAGATTTATGCCGCGTTGCCTTGCCGTCGGGCAAACTGCATCAGGCAGTCGTCGGCCAGCGGTACCAACTCTTCAATCTCATGATTGGCATAAAATTCCGGCCGGCCGCGGTTGCGGATGCCGTTATCGGTGCGGTTCAGGCTCGAATAGACATTGTCGCGCGGCCAGGGTGAGATATTGGGAACCGAGGCGTGTGCCGAACACCCATGGAAGAACAGCCCGGTCCCGGCCGGCCCCTTGGGTGCCACCATGCCATGCTCGGTGGCCAGGCGCGTGACCGTCTCGTTGGTCAGTTTGGCGAAGGATGAAGAGCCGTCGAGCGCCTCCACCGGTGCGTCCAGAACACCCTCTCGGTGCGATCGCGGGATCAGGGTGATCGGCCCGTTGAACTCGTTCACATCATGCAGGAACAGCGCAAAGTTCATCGCCCTGCATTCCGGCATCTTGTCGATCGCGTGCCAGGTGCCGTAATCCTGGTGCCAGGGCAGGTCGAGTTTGCCGAACGGCGGCTTGGTAACGACCTTGTACTGGTGTGAGTAGACCGGCCCATCCAGCAGTTGCATCGCCGGCTCCACCATGCGGGGATGGCGCAGCAGCAATCCAAAGGCCTCGCTGTAACGTTCCAGACGATGCGCCAGCAAGGGCACACCGGAGGCACTTCTCGGCACTTCTGGACGATCAAGCGAAAAGATCCGTGGCAGATCGGCTCGCAACACCGCCGTTTCTTCTTCGCTGAATAGCTCCGGGACGACCAAAAATCCCTCGCGCTCGAAGGTTTCGACCTGTTCGGCATTGAGACGCACCAGCCATCTCCCATCGTAAATAGTGCCCGTTGAGCCTATCGCGCCCTGATGAACCGTACCAGTGAGTCCAACAAAAAAGCCTAAATCTCCGACCAAACCCCAAGTACATTGCATTTTATTGAAAATTTAATCTTTGCCTTCGCCAAACCGAATCCCATATTATTAACAAGCGGATGGGAAACCGTTCGCGGGGATGAAAAGAGTGTTCCGGCAAACCGTGCTCACTGACGGAGAACCGGACATGATTGCACTGCTGAAGACCATTGTAGCTCACCGTGCCAGCCAGGACGGCGGCCAAGGTGAGATCCATCCACGGGGCGATGCCTATGCGCGCATCAGCGGCCGTGACTACCAGATCCGGGCCTGGTCCCTGCGCGGGATCGCGCTTGCCCCTGGCGCAACACCTTTGGTGTCGGGTCAAAAGGCGCAAGCCTCGATCGTCTTGCGGGATTTCCATGACCCTGACGGCGAGCTGCGAATCAGCCTCGACATTGTCGTTGAGTCCATTGCACCAACCGGCCTGAGAGCCCGTTGGGGTAAAATGGCGAACCGCGACCGCGAGCTCATGAAGATGTACTACGAGCGCAAAACCAAACGCCTGGCCGCCGCCAACGCCCGCTGAAACTGGGTCGCCCTGGGGTTTGGCCCACATTGTGTCGCGTGAGCCGGCCACGTGCCAGTTGGCAAGGCCATGACGGTGTGTCCGGGCCATGACGGGATTGTATGGGCCATGACGGGTTTGTCCGGGATGAGGCAAAACATTCAAAAGACGCCCATCCGTTGAAGGCACCGACTAAAGTAATTTGATAAGATTATTATCGTGATATTATAATTTTTTTCTTTACAAACTTTATAAAATATGCTGTATTTCGGCCGCACGCTGGGCCTTTGCCGCCCGGCGGTATCAACGCCAGAGACAGACCCCGGCCCGGACCTTTCGTCCGGGCCTTTTTTGTGCTCGGCGCTCACCCAAAATCTAGGAGACGACCATGGCTTTCGCCAACAAGTCCGGTGACAAATTCGCCCACTATCGTGACATCAAACGCACCAACCCGTCCCAAGCCCGACAGATGAAACAAGCTGACAAGAGCCTCGGCACCCAATGGTGCCAAGTGCCTGGCACTGGGCACACAGCCTTGATCTGCGAGGATAACGGATGCTGCATCTGCGACACATTCGGCAAACCCATATCCACCCTTAGCAATGTTCCCCCGCCCACCCCAGGCATGACCTGCCCGCCGGTGGTGCAGAGCCAGGGCATGGATCGCCCGGTATTCTTCAAACCGAAAAGCTTGGAACAACTTGGCCTGAGCTTTCCGCCCGGCGTATCGGACCAACCGATCCCGTTCTATCGGTTCGGTCGTCCCTTCACCATGAAGTCCCAAACGTCGGTCCTTCTGGAAGCGACCCAGGGCGTCCAGTTCAGACTGTTCAACCGCGATAACGTGACCGACATCACCAACTGGTTCGACGACATCACCGCCGAGGACGCGGCCCGGGCGGCCATGTCACCACTCTTCGATTTCCTGGCCGACGTCGTCGAGGGCTTCCAGACCTTCACGACCGGCGCCTTCCAAACCATGGTCGCCAATATTCGATCATGCGTGGAATCCCTGCCGAACGCGGCGGAGTGGCCTCGAGACGGAGGCACCGCCTTCGGTGATGGCGATCCGGCGCGATACATGCAATTCCTGTCGACCGCCGCCCAGGTCCGGGCGACCGAGGCTATCAGGTTGATCCAGGCGCATAACATGCCACCCAAAGCCGTCCGGGTGCGGGTCGAGGCGGAGGCGGCCTATATCACCTTCCGCTCGACCGACGCCTTCGCTCTGCCGGAGGCTCTGGCCGAGAC
>JABIRP010000141.1 GCA_018699735.1 Rhodospirillaceae bacterium
AGCCGCGAAGCGGCTATCCGGGGCCTCGCGGGAATTGGGGTGCCCATGCCGGATAGAGATCCTGGCTCTCGCGTCGCTCGGCCGGGAAGCGCCATTCTAAAGTGACCGACAAGAGATCATCCCTCCCGCCGCATCTCTTTGACAAGAAATCTCGTCGGGTGCAGCGCGTCGGCGAGGCGCCGCTCGATCGGCCAGGGCTCGCCTAGCATCTGGCTGACCAAAAGCTCCGCCGCCAGCAGAGCGGTCGAAAATCCGTGCGAACCGAGGCCGGTCAACACGAACAGACCCGGGTGATACTGCGGCTCTTGTGGGTTTCGCAGGCGCCGACCGTGGCGCAGCTCAGTAAAATCCATTCGAAAGCGATCATCATCAACGATCGGCCCGACAACTGGCCGGCGATCCGGCAGGGTGATGCGGACCGACGCCCGTCCCTCGGCGGTCATCGGATCAACACCATCGAAGAGCCCGCGCATCGGCGACGGCAGAAACCCGAGATTGCGGCGGTTATCTTCTGCCAACACCGGTTGCGGCCATGTTTCGGCGTCGAAGCCGTGATTGTCATGGGTAGCACCCAGCACGTGGAAACCATCTGTCGCTGGCGAGAGATAACCACCACGCGCCACCGTCACCGCCAATCTCCGACTGGCCTCGGTCGACGGCATCAGGGTCACCTGGCCGCGAACCGGCTGCAGCGGCAACCAACTAACTTGTGGGAACGCTTGGGTGCCGCCACCCGTAGCAAGAACTGTCAGCTCTCCAGAGGTCTCCTCGGCGGTTGCATTCAAGACAATCTGGGTCGCGCCGATAAGCCTGCGACAGAGATCCGCTGGTCGTAAGAGGCCCGCCGTCGGCGCGAATAAGCCAGCGGCAATCGGAATACCGGCGATCTTGGACGCTTGCCCGGACGTGACCGACCGAAGCGTTCCATCAGACAGGATCCGCCGGGCCAGCAATTTCTCGTCACGTTCGGTATCGCGCGTACTCGCAGCCGGTAAGAGCACGCCGCGACGTTCGAAATCATCGGCGATTTCTGCCATTGCGAAGCGCCAACAGGCGGTCGCAATCTGACTGTCCAACCCGCCGCCCGCATCCAGCCTCGGCATGACCAGTGCCAGCGGATTGCCGGAAGCCTCGGCCGCGATTTCACCCCGACGCTCGACGATCCGAGCCGATATACCGCGCCTGGAAAACGCATGCGCTGTCGCCGCGCCAGCTATACCGGCACCGACAATTGTGATGCCCTCGTCGCGACGAACTTTGGGAGGACCGACAAGCCAAGGATCAATGCGCGAGGCACGCTTGCCCTCTCCACCTTGACCCCCGCGCCGGCGACCCACCGTCATCTCTCGCCTACCCGCAAAGCCCGGTTCAGCTGCGATATCGAAGCCCGCAGTTTCCAATTCCTGACGGACGGTGTTGGCAGTGGTCGAAGTGGCGAGGGTCGCACCGAGTCGGGCCAACCGGCCAACTTCACCCAAAACCGCCGGTGACCACATGTCGGGATTTCGCGCTGGCGCAAACCCGTCAAGGAACCAAGCATCCACCTCGGCTTCCAATTCGCGGAGCACGTCGCTCGCCTGTCCAACCAACAAGGTCAATGCGATACGGCCCTCGGCCAGAAACAATCGGTGGAACCCGGGGTGCGGCTCGGGCCAGGCGGCGAGCAGTTCATCGGCGAGCGGACGTAACTCTTGCCAAGGCGCCATGGCACGGGCGAGCTGCTCTCGGCTCATTGGATAGGCTTCAACAGACAGGAAATGCAGCATTCCAGGCCGCGAGGGTGCCTGACGCCAAAGATCCCAAAGGGCCAGGAAGTTCAAACCCGTGCCGAAGCCGGTTTCGCCAACAACAAACACCTCACGGCCCCGCCACGCATCCGGTAAACCGCAACCGGCGAGAAACACGTGCCGGCTCTCCGCCAATCCGTCGTCGCTGGCGAAATAGGCGTCATCGTGACGGGTCGAGACCGGCGTTTTCCCATCGCGCCATTCCAGGGCAAGGTAAAGGTCGGGATCAAGATCTGGGTGATGCGCCATTGCCACAATGTGCCGTCTCGCACGGCGGGTGACAATCGCATCGCGACACGCCATTCTCCGGCTGGCGCCAATGACAACCAATTGCCGCCGAACACCCCGGAGCCGGAGACCCAACGATGAGCGATGACGACCAACCCTATTTGCCGGAAGACGAACAGAAACGGATTGCATTGCAGGTGATCCTGGAAGCCTGGGAGGGCGCGATCGCCCAAGGCTGCGCGCCGGAGATGGTCGCGTCCTCTGCCATTTTCGCCGCCATCACGGACATGGTCGAACATTATGGCGAGCACGCGGTCGCCGACATGGTCGCTGACTGGCCGGAACGGATCCGAGAGGGCGAGTTCACCCTCGCCGAGGATGTCACCACATGAGCGATCATGATTTTTCCGTCCGCGCGGCCATTATCACCGGCGGTGCCCGCGGTATCGGGTTGGCGACGGCGCGGGAACTTTTGGCTGGCGGCGCCAAAGTTACGCTGTGGGACGTGGACCAAGCGGCACTGGACGCAGCCCTCTCTGCGTTAGCGGCCGGCGATGCAGCCCGGGCAACGCAAGTCGATGTAACCGATCCCGAAAACATCACTCAAGCCCGCGATGAGGCCGCGAAAGCGCATGGGGCGGCCGATATCCTGGTCAACAGCGCCGGCATCGCTGGCCCGACGGTGCCCGTGGTCGATTACGGACTTGTGGACTGGCGCCGGGTGCTCGACGTGGATCTGACCGGGGTATTTCTCTGCTCAAAACTCTTGGCGCCAGCAATGGTCGCGCGCGGTTGGGGGCGGATCGTTAATATAGCCTCCCTCGCCGGCAAGGAAGGCACACCGAGCGCGCCGGCCTATAGCGCCGCCAAGGCCGGCGTGATCGCGCTCACCAAATCCATGGGCAAAGAGCTCGCGACGAGCGGTGTGCTGGTGAACAGCATCGCACCTGCAGCGCTCGACACCGACATGGTCTCTAACATGAGCCCGGCGCATGTCGAAATCATGGTCAACAAGAGCCCGATGGCCAGGCTCGGCACGGCAGACGAATGCGCCAAGCTGGCGTGTTGGTTGGCTTCTGATGCGTGCAGTTTTAGCACCGGCGCCTGCTTTGATCTGTCCGGCGGGCGGACGGTTTATTAGGAGGAACTGGGGCGAATTATTTTGGCAGCCTGGTTCATTACCCATATATAATCGCTTACGACAACATGAACCCCGACCAACGGATCAATTGCCTATGTCGAGATCGAAAAAGCGATTTTCATAAACATCTTCTGCATTGTCAGAAAGCAACGCAACAATGAGCAGACCTAACATCTGGAGCACATCTCGTAGATCAAATCCTAGGCCAGGCGGCGATGGAGACAAACGAACCGCCTTTGAGCAAGACTATGACAGATTGCTATTTTCAACACCAATTCGGCGGCTTGCCGACAAAACCCAGGTATTTCCGCTCGAGCAAAATGATAGCATTCGAACCCGTCTCACCCATTCCCATGAAGTGTCCAATCTCGCTCGTTCACTCGGAAATCGAATTATTCGAACAGATCCGAATTGTTTTGGGAAAGACCCCGCCGTAATCGCGGCAGTACCGGTTATTCTAGCCACAGTTGGACTAGCGCACGATTTAGGAAATCCTCCGTTTGGACACCAAGGTGAAGCGGCAATCGGGCGATGGTTCGAAAAGAACAGGGCACTTTTTGAATGCCCTAATGTACCTGGTGTCCCGAAAATTAAATTTCGGGCAGTACGAAAATCTCATCAGAACGACTTTTTGAAGTTTGAGGGTAATGCTCAGACGTTACGACTGCTCTCTCGACTACAGAATACATCAGGACCATCCGGGCTAAATTTGACCGCTGGAACACTTTCCGCCTCGATGAAATACACTGTGCCATCCGGAAAGACCGCAAAGGGCAATGCTGCATCTAAGAAATTCGGGTACTTTGCGTCAGAGGCGGACGTAGCGAAGTGGATTAGTGAGGAGACAGGGCTGGAGGCTGGGCAACGACACCCACTCACTTGGCTGATGGAAGCGAGCGACGATACAGCTTATTCCGTGATGGACGTCGAAGATGCGATTAAAAAAGAACTAGTTTCTCCAGAAGATCTTCGCGCGTATATTAGAAACAGGTTCGCGACATCTGATGCGGGAGGCGGCCTCGTCAATCAGCTTGAAAGAGATTTCGAAGCGGCCGACAAGCTGGATGCAGACCTCGCCCGAGTTGGTGAAATCAAAACTTCGTATCTAAGAACCAGATTGGTCGAGAAGGTAATTAGCGGCGCAGCCGAGGAGTTCATCAAGGACCATAAACGGATTTTCGAATTTTCGCGCCGACGCGCATTACTCGATTGCAGTTCGTTTGAATCGGAATTAGTTGACGCGCTGAAGGATTTTGCTCGAACGCATGCATATAATAGCCCCCAAGTATTGGAGATTGAGCTAAAAGGCGCCCAAATTATTGACGGCCTAATGACCGATATGTGGAACGCCATATCGTCGAGAGACAAGTTTGAAGATTTATCTTCCAGACGGCGGCAGCCAAAGGCTGCCTATGTCTACTCGAAAATTAGTGGAAGTTATCGATGGCAGTTCGAACGAAACTTGGGTGGATCCAAGCTTCCGGTCAGATATCGAGAATTGCAGCTTCTAAGTGACATGATTTC
>JABIRP010000142.1 GCA_018699735.1 Rhodospirillaceae bacterium
CAAGCTCGGCCAATGCATGCATGCCGTTGGTCGCTTCGGTCACGCTGCCGACCTTGAGCTTTTTTAAGATCTGAGCTGCGGTCTTACGTGTAAACTCGTCATCGTCGACGACCATGACGTCTAGATCAGAAAGGCTCATGACCATGGTGGTCTTATTCCTTGCCCTGCAACTGGGTGATAAATTCGTTAATCAACCCCTCGGCCTCCCGCGCGGTCACATCTATCGAAGCCACACGGTCCGCCGTATCGACATTTTGCTTGCCCGAGAAGATTTCATTGTGCAGCAACTTGCAGTCCTGACCGAGACGCATCGCCCCGACCGACAGCGCCGCGCCGGCAAGCCGATGGAGCCCAATTGACGCTTCCCGCAGGTCACCGCCATCATACGCCCCACGAATAGCCTCGAGTTGCGCCGACATGGTCGACAGGAACGATCTCAGCCATGCGATACCCTCGGCGGCCTCATCCTCAAACAACTCCATGCAAAATTCAGGCGTGAATGCCACCCTGGCCTCGTCACCTTCCTCGACATCAAGTTCGGCCCTACGACTGGTCGGATCAAAGCCGATCGGCGTACTGGCGCTCCCGCCGACATAGCGCGATAGAACTTCGCCAAGCGCCACTTTGCCGGTTGGCTTGGTGATCACGTCGTCCATGCCGGCCTCGGAGCATTTCTCCAAGGTCTCACGAAAGGCATTAGCCGTCAGTCCGATGATGGGAATGCGCTCTCCCTTCGCGGCCTCCAACCGGCGGATTGCCCTGGTCAAGTCGATACCGTCCATTTTTGGCATGAGGTAGTCGGTCAGAACGAGATCGTATACCCCTCTTTTATAGGCCGCCAACGCCTGTTCGCCGTCATCATGGACGTCTGGTAGATAGCCCAATTGTTCCAACTGTCGACGGACCAGCCATTGGTTGGTTTGGTGGTCCTCGGCTACCAGAACCCGATAGTGTTCACCATCGTCGTTAAGTCCCGGCTCGGCCTCGTTACTCACGGCCACCTCAGCTAATTTCTCGGCAAGCGCGCTCTGTTTATGCTGGGCCAAAGGGAGAATCAGGCGGAACGTACTTCCGTCTCCCGGCACGCTCTCGACCGTGATTTCTCCGTCTAAAAGTTTGGCCAATCGCAGCGAAATCGAAAGACCCAGCCCGGTTCCCCCAAACCGCCGTGTCGTCGACGCATCGGCTTGCGAGAACGGAACAAACAACCGTTCCAACACTTCCGGGGACATGCCGAGACCGGTGTCTCGGATCGCGAACACCAATCGATCCTCAATGTCGGTTAAAAGCTCTCTGCGCACGCGAATACTGACCCCGCCATTGCTTGTAAACTTGATCGCATTTCCAACCAGATTGGTCAGGATCTGCCGCAAGCGCATCGGATCGGTCATCACGAAAGCCGGGACCTTGTCATCAAGCTCAATATCGAACCGCAACTCCTTGCTGGCCGCCATCTGGGCAAACTCACTTTCAACCGCGCGAACAGTTCCGGCAATGTTGACCGGCTCAACTTCAAGCTCCATTCGGCCAGCTTCGATCTTTGCCATATCGAGCACGTCGCTCACGATCCCGAGCAGGTTTTGCGCCGAGTCGTGGATCAGATCTGCCATCTCTTGCTGATCCTGCGACAACTCGGTCGCCAGCAACATCTCCGATACACCGAGTACACCGTTCATTGGCGTTCGGATCTCGTGACTGATCGTGGTCAAAAAATTCGTCTTCGCCCGCGTGCCTTCCTCAGCCTGAATCAGAGCATCTGAAATTTGAGCATTTGAGCTTTCGATTCCCTCGGCCATGGTGTTAAACGCGCTGGACAACTCTCGTATCTCGATCGGCTTGAAGCCGATTCCCGTTTCGACGCGAGTATTCAGGTCTCCATCAGCCATGCGCCGCGAGGCTGCAACAACCGAGGCGAGCGGCCCGACCAGATAACCAGAGAGGAACCAGGTCAAAATCCCGGCGCCGACAATTCCGGCCGCGCTGATACTGATCGCCCAAACCCGGACCTGCAAAGCATCGTCACGCAGTTCTGAGAATGGCTGCGGGATCATCACGCCCCATCCCGGCGTCGGAACAAACGTAAAACCGGCAACCATGTCGGCCTTGAGCGCCGGCGAGAAGAACGTAATGGTCCCAGTCTCTTGCGCCAGCATGCGCTTGACCGGGGACAGCTTGGCGATATTTTTCATCGAGTGACGCCAGTCGGGAAGCGGATGTGCGAGCAGACTACCGGTTTGATCGACGATAGCCGCGTGTCCCCTCTTACCAAACGCGATCGATTTTCCCTGCGCCACGACATAATCCGTCGTCACAGCCCCAATTACCAAACGGTCGCCGTAGGTGCGCAACAGATAGAGCGTCGGATTACCCTTCGGATTAGGCATGACAGGCGAAAAAACAGTTTCCTCTATTTTCAATAATTTCTTGAAAACAGAGAAACGCTTCTCCGGTACTCTCGCCGGGCAAGGCAAACTCTCTGGAACCAGTTCGGAGATCACGTCGCCTGTGTTCAAGTCCGCGACACAAAGATGTACGAAGTTCATCTTTGACAGGAATTTCAGAACGGCAGGGTCTGGCGAACCGTTGACCAATATTTGTGCAACCATCTCAAAGCCGAGTTTGAGATCGCGGGTATATCGCTCAAGCGCTCCGCCCACGTTCTTGGCTAAGACCAAATGCTTGTCGGTCACGCCTGAGATTTCCCTATCGAGCGCGCTTTGATAAACCCAACCAGCGAGCGAGAGGACAGGGATGACGGCGATAAAGGAAAACGCCACAAACAAGATGAGCCGTAGCCGCATTGGTCTAGCCTCTTCCGTTTACATAAAGTTTTCCCACCGCGGGGACTATATTTTCGCGGTGAAGGATTGAAAACCGATTTCTCCGACGAGTGGCGCGACGCTATACGAATACCGGCGGGTTCTCCAGCATTTCGATCACATGTTGCACGGATCTCGAACCCGGCCCATGCTCACAGAACATGATCGAAGAACTGCCAGTCAACATATCTTGTAGCGGACATATCTTGGGAGGAGAGCAAGCGTGGCCCCCGATAGCAGCAATGCCCGATCCATGACCTTAACACCGATCGCCCCGTCAATGGGAGCTGTCGTCTCCGGCTTGGATCTCTCCGTGCCACTATCAGAGGCTCAGGCCGCCGGTATTCGCAAAGCACTGCAAGACCACCATCTGCTGTGCTTTCGAGGTCTGGAGATGAGCGCGGAGGAGCAAGTTGCATTCTCGCGCCAGATCGGTGCACTGGAGGTTTTCCCGGAGGAAGACAAAACCAAAGACGAGAACGTTGTTTACAACGTCGCCAACGTTTCGCCCGACGGTGAGCATATGGCGATCGACGACCATCGCGTCACCTACCAATTGGTCAATGCCCGCTGGCACACCGACAGCTCGTATCGCTACATCCCATCATATTGCTCGATCATGCTCGGTATTGAGGTGTTGCCAGAGGACGCCAAGGGCGGCGAGACCGAGTTCTCAAATATGCTGATGGCTTACGATGCGCTCTCACCAGAGATGAAAGCACGGCTGGAGCCACTGTTCATGGTGCATTACTACGAATATGGCCGACGCCTCTATCCGCAACTCCCGCCGGTCTCACATCATGAGCGGGTTCATGTGCCGCCAACGTGTCATCCGCTGGTCCGGGTTCACCCTGACCGCGACAACGCGCGCTCCTTGTTCATAACGGTCAATGCCGGCAACGAGATCAGCGGCATGTCGCTTGAGGACGGCCAGGCGCTTCATGCTGAGTTGCAGGAGCATATCTCGCGTCCCGAATTTAGGTACTCCCACCGCTGGCAAGCAGGCGACCTGGTAATATGGGACAATCGCGTTGTTCTCCACCGTGCTGCAGCCTACGACATGGGAAAATACCGCCGCGTCTTTCGCCGCACCACCGTCGCCGGCGACGGCCCAGTCCTCGGCCCATTCTCCCAAGCCATTCAGGGGTAAATAAAAGGGGACATCCTGCTTTTTCAGTTTCACCGCTCCCCGGAAGTCGCATAGCGGCGATCCGGGGTCTCGCCCAAATGACGCGGCGCTTACTGATCAAGGCCCCGGCTCTCCGCTTCGCTTCGGCCGGGAATCAGAGGCAAAGGAACGCCCAGAAGCCATACCGCTCTCAGACCGGGCGGTCACCTTTGACCGTCGTGCGGTGCATGTGGCGGGTGTATTGCGGGTCGTATGGGGTTGCGTGATGCATCGTGCAGCGGTTGTCCCACATCACCAGATCATGCGGTCGCCAAATGTGGCGATAGACGTTCTCGGGCCGAGCCGCATGCTCGAACAAATCCGCCAACAGCGCCTTACCGGTCTCCTCATCCTCATCTTCCAGTCGAAAAGTGAACCCCGGATTGACGAAAAGAGCCTTGCGGCCGGTTTCCGGATGCGTGCGAACGATCGGATGAGCCGTATCCTTCAACGAGGCTTTCTGCTCATCGCTCAATGAGACCCGCTTGGCGCCGGCTGCTGTCTTTCCCGTAAGACCGACGAGATAGGAATGCACCGCCTTGCGTCCATCAATTCGCTGTTTCATCGCGTCGGACAGGCTGTCATAAGCGCGGTACATGTTGCAGTAGAGCGTGTCGCCCCCCTTCGGCGGAATATCGACTGCCAAAAGAAGCGATGCCATCACCGGCTCATCCCCATAGGACACGTCAGAGTGCCAATACCGGCCCGCCTCCTCGAACCCGATTGGAGATCCATCCGGTTTTTTTCGGTTGGAGAGCACCAAGACTTCAGGATGCTCCGGCAGATTGAACTCGGTTTTCACATGCACTGCGGGCTCACCGAACCGTCGCGTGAAACCGATATGCGCCTCGGGCGTCAAACTGGCCTGATCGCGCACCACCAACACACAGTGCTCAACCAAAGCCTGGCGCAACCTCGCGAAGCCCGCCTCATCAAGATCAGCAAGGTCGACACCCAATGCCTCGGCGCCGAGCGCGTCGGAAAGCGGTCTGATCTCCATGGTCATTGTTTCGCTCCACTTTGTTGCTTGCAATCATCGTAATCCAGGCAGTGAGGCGCGTCACCAGCCTACCGTTTCGGGGCACGTTACCCGGCCGCCAAACACCTTGCCCGCTTTCCTGTGCGACGGTATCTAATTTCCATGTTTGAAATTACGCTCTCCTTCGACAACGGCCCGGAACCCGGCGTGACCCCAGGCGTGCTCGACACACTCGCCAAAGCCGAGATCGGAGCGACATTTTTTGTTCTGGGCCGCAAGATAGCCGAGCCTGCGCACACTCTTCTGATGGAGCGTGCCGCCGATGAAGGCCACTGGATCGGCAATCATACTTATACGCACCAAACCCCGCTCGGCCTGAGCGCAGACCCAAAAGTTGCTGAAGCAGAAGTCGGCCGGACACAGGCCTTGATCGGCTCTTTGAGCCATCCGGACCGGTTGTTTCGTCCATTCGGCGACGGCGGTTTGATCGGCCCGCATCTGATGAACCGGACGGTGGCGGAATACCTGAAACACCATGGCTTCACATGCGTGCTTTGGAACGAGGTGCCGCGTGATTGGGAAGACCCAGAGGGCTGGGCTGCCACTGCTCTGGAGGCCTGCCGACAGCGAACATGGTCGCTGCTCGTGCTGCACGATCTGCCGACGGGCGCAATGCTGCATCTAGAGCGCTTCATCAACGATGTGCGGGTCGCGGGCGGACGGTTCCGTCAAGACTATCCCCCCGACTGCATGCCCATCTTGCGCGGCCAGGAAGTCCTGCCATTGACCAACTACGTGACGGAGTAGCCTTCCAGCAAATGTCCTCGCGTTTTCAAGAACCTCGAATGCTCCGGCATGTACCAGTCCATCTTGCCCGGCCCGTTGCGCAAGCTATTCGGATTGTCGAGCCATAGACGGATCAGGTGGCGTTTCTGGTCCGGCGCGTCGTGGTATTCGGTGCGTGAGTGCAGAACCAGAAAATTATTCACGATCTGCAGGTCACCTGGCCGCAGGTGCATCGATACTTGCATGTCCGACCGCGCGATGACTTGGTCCAGTGCATCCATCGCCGCTTTTTCCTCAGCCGTGATCTCAATCCCTTCGTCCTCGCAGAAATCAATCGACGGGCGGATATAGACGATGTGAAATCTGTCATCGTAAAACGAGAAAACCGGCGTGCGCCAAGGCGTAACCGCCGGGTCACCCGGATCACGCTCATCCCGCCGGTGATGGTGAAAGCCACGATACAGCACGTCCATGTGCCCTGGGTGTTTCGCCAGCATCTCGTTGTATATCGCGGCGCCACTGATCAGCAGGCTCCGGCCACCTTTGGGAGCCGTCTGCAGGCAAAGAAGCGATACCGAGTTGGCACCGTCGGCGTGAAATGGCAGTCCGGTGGTTCCGTAATGCCCACGCGCCTTGGTGCCCATCGGCACACCTTTGTCCGAAACATCGACGACGAACTCGCCAGCCCGGCTTTGGATCGCGGCCCGCCCAAAATGCGCTGCGAGACCGCAATAGGCTAAAGCCGTGTCATCGTAGTCGTAGCGTTCGACCGGGAAGCCGGACATCAGGGAAAACCCTGGCCCGATCTCGATGGCATGATCGATCTCGGCCAGAAACTCGGCGCTTCGGGGCAATGGGAAATCCTCGGGTCGAATTTCACTCGGATGCCGATTCAGTGCTTTCAGTCCTGGCAGCCCCGCATCGATCTCATCGACCAAAGTATCGGGAATTGGGCGAACCCAGGTCCGGTCATCGGGAAAATCTGCCGCGCGCCAAACCGAAGTGTCTGTAACCGGCTCACCGGAAACAACCGTTGCGGCATTCGTTGTCGGGTTTGATTGCATGTTGATATCTCGTTCAGGTTTGCCGCCAAGTTTGCGGCAGCCTAACCTGAATGTTCCGGCTGGTCACCCGCCGGACGCACGCGCCAGCAGGTCAGCGGGGCGCACGGTACCACCGGTCCGCGCCGCTTCATGGACAGCAAGGGTCGCCGCCAATGTCCGCAGACCTTCATGGCCAGAGACGCGCGGAACGTCTTCGCCGCGTGCGACCCGGCAAAGGTGGCGCAGTTGGTCGGCAAGCGCCTGACGCGGGCGGAGATCCCTGGTCTCGCGCGCAAATTCATCGCGCCAGTCGCCAGTCTCGCCCCCGCCCCCGGCCCCATCCCCGTCTGCAATGTGACGCCAAATCGCCGGGTTCGGAAAATCGTAAGCCGCTTTTGAACCAAGAAACCGGTAGCAGTTCTCGCCAGACGCGGCGATCATCGGGTTGTCGTTCGATCCAGCCTCCCAGCCCCAAGGCGAAGGGGCGGCATCGGAAATCGTGACAGTGCCGAGCGCGCCGCTTTCAAAGGCCACCAGAATTGCGGCGGTATCCTCAACTGCAAATTCCCGAGCCGCCGAACTGGTCATCGCCCGCACGCTTTCAATCTCGCCGCATATATGGCGCAGACAGTCTATGTCGTGGATCAGGTTGATCAGGATCGGACCGCCGCCAGGCTCCCGGCGCCAAGCGGCTTCTTCGTAATAGTCATCCGGTTTTCGCGCAGCCCAGACGGCAGAAACCGCGACCAGTCGTCCGATCTCACCGCCTGAAACGATCTCGTAAGCCATCTCGACCGCGGGATCGAAACGGCGATGATGACCGACGGACACTGAGACCCCAGCCGCTTCCGCCGCCGCGACCAGCCGCGCGCCCGCCTCAAGCGTATCGGCGATCGGTTTCTCGACCAGCATATGGACCCCATGCGCGGCGCAGGTCTCGGCAACCTCGGCATGGAGTTGGTTTGGTGTGGCAATGATCGCCAGGTCGAGCGCTTGTTCACTCAACATTTGGCGGTAATCGGGGTAATGCTCGGCACCGCCCTGGCCCGCCAGGCGCGCACCCTCGGGTGCCGGGTCCGCTACCGCGACCAGAGTGCATTCCGCCTCGGCGGAGGCGATCTCGATATGCCGCGCGCCGATAAGCCCGGCGCCGATGACGCCTGTACGAACTTGATGGGTCAGCGCTGAACCTCGACCGGCCCACCCGAGGTTTCGGCGAACCAGTCCATGGCGGCGAGAATGCCGCCGCGACCATGCGGAATGCCACAGATGCCGAGCGATGCCTCGGCTGCTGACAGGGTCGCCAGCACCATGGGCTCGTTCAGATTGCCCATATGGCCGATTCGAAAGGCTTTGCCGAACATCATACCGAGCCCACCGCCGAGCGAGACCTGGAAGCGTTCACGCACGGTCTCGCGAAACCGAATGCCATCGATGCCCTCGCCAAACCGGATCGTGGTGACCGAATTCGCGCGCTCGGCCGGAACCAGCGCGTTGAGCTCAATTGCCCCATCCGAACCCTCAGCCCAGACACCGACCGCCCGGCGTACCGCCTCGGCAAGCCGGGCATGGCGCGCGAAGGCGCCTTCCATGGTCTCTTCATCCAGCATTCTGATCGATTCGCAGAGGCCGAAAATCATGTGCTCCGGGGCCGTGCCGCAAAACGCGCGATAGTGCTGGGTATCCATTCGGGATATCCAGTCCCAGTACCGACGCGGCATGGTCGTGTTCTCGCTGGCCTTCAGTGCTTTCGGGCTTGCGGCCACCAAACCGAGGCCGGGCGGCATCATTAAGCCCTTTTGCGAGGCGGCGATCGCAACATCAACACCCCAATCGTCCATACGAAACTCGACCGTGCCGAGCGACGCGATGGTGTCGACCACCAGAAGAGCTGGGTGCTTGGCCGCGTCCATTGCAGCCCGCATGGCCGGAATATCGCTGGTCACGCTGGTCGCGGTGTCGGTGTGCACCATCAGCACCGCTTTGATTTCATGGTTGGTATCGGCGGCCAGCCGCTCGCGCACCAGTTCGGGGTCGATCGCGTGACGCCAATCGTTTTCGGTGATCTCGATGATGATCCCGAGCGCTTCCGCCATATCCTGCCAACTGGCGGAAAAGTTCCCGGTCTGGGGCACCAGAGCCTTGTCTCCGGGTGACAACGTATTCGAGAGCGCAGCTTCCCAGGCGCCGTGACCGTTGGCCGAATAAACGAAGACCATACTCTCAGTGCGAAACAGACGTCGCACGTCACTCAGGCATGCCTTGGAGGTAGCAATGAACTCTGGGCCGGAGAAATCGATCGCCGGTCGGTTCATGGCATTCAAGATCTGATACGGGATATTGGTCGGACCAGGCACACTAAGGAAATCATTGCCCCGTTTGACGGACATCTAACGACACTCCTGAAGAAATTTACTTATACGACGAGGGGTCTCATCGAAGATCGGCAAAGATAATCAGTCCAGGGCCAATTGCAACGACTGTTACCCGCGCGGCATTCAGAACTCGAGAAAGCATTTTTCGTTGGGCATTGTTTGCTCTCCGCCCGTTATCCTGAAGTGATCCTGAAGTGCGAACAGCGGGCCATTTGCCTCGCGCTGGCCAGTCACTTACTCTCGGCAGACTCATGACCGCGTCCTAAGGAGCCTAAAAATGGCGAGCCCCCCGATCTGCGACTTTGGCTGGAAAGCCGTCGACTTCTCCCTGCCCGGGACTGACGGACGCACCTATACACTTGGCGATGTGAGCGGCCCAAAAGGCACTTTGATCATGTTCATCTGCAATCATTGCCCATACGTCAGATCGATCTCCAAGCGTATTGCCGAAGAGGCCCGAGCGCTGCAGGAGATGGGCATCGGCGTGGCAGCGATTTGCGCCAATGACGCGACGTCTCACCCCGATGACAGCTTCGACAACATGAAATTATTCGCGGAAGCGAACGGTTTCAGCTTTCCCTATCTGCACGACGAAAGCCAGGCGGTAGCACACGCCTACGATGCGATATGCACGCCGGATTTCTTCGGTTTCAACACCGCTGGCGAGTTGCAGTATCGCGGCCGACTTGATGCGTCCAAGACCACCTTGATTGCCGGTGCCAGGCGCGATCTGGTCGAGGCGATGCGGATGGTGGCCGAGACCGGGCAAGGCCCGCGCGAACAGATCGCCTCAATGGGATGCTCTATTAAATGGCGCTCGGCGGCGTGAGTTTAGGAGAGTAGCGCTTCCTTTTACCGTCCGGCTCAACCGCCCACCACTGGCAGCTTTTCCGGCGAGGTGTCATGCTCCAGTGCCACCTCGGACATGATCCAGTCCCGAAACGCCAGCACTTTTGCCAACTCCAAGCTTTCCTTTCGGCAAACTAGGTAATAGGCAAAATTCGCCCGAACGACGGCTTCGAAGGGTCGAACCAGACGGCCGGCGCGGAGGTCGTCAGCAACCAAGTGTGTGCGCGAGAGGGCCACTCCGTGGCCGTCGATCGTCGCCTGCAACAGCATATCCTGCTGGGCAAATCGAGACCCACGCGAAAGGTCGATCGCAGCGGTATCGACACCAACCAGACGCAGCCATCGCTCCCAGTCCCCAACCTCGTCCGTGTGACTATCGTGCAATAGCGGATAGCGCACGAGATCGGACAGCTCGCGCGGCAACGGTCCGCCCTCAAGCAGTTTCGGCGCACAGACCGGGAAGACCGACTCGGTCATGATCCGCTCCTCGTGCAAACCATCGTAGCCGCCGAGCCCGTAACGCAGCCCGATATCGACACCATCCGTGACAAAGTTCGCCATGCGCTCATCGGCTGACAGACGGACATCGATCTCCGGATGTTTTTCGCGAAATCTCGCCAAGCGCGGAATAAGCCATTTAGTGGCGAAGGACGCAATCACGCTGACCGTCAACAAGCCGCTGGCGGTTGATGCCCGTGTGTCAGCGACCGCCGCTGTAAGGCGCGCGAAAGCCTCAATCACCGACGGCGCCAGACGCTCGCCTTCCGGCGTCAAGGCCAGCGCTCGGGTCAGGCGACGGAACAGCCGGCAGCCAAAATCTTCCTCCAATGTCTTGATCTGCTGGCTGATAGCAGCCGGTGTCACGCTCAATTCAGCAGCGGCCGATTTGAAGCTCAGATGCCGGGCCGCCGCTTCAAACGCGCGCAAAGCCCCTAAGGGTGGGAGGCGTGAAGGCATAAATTAGCACATCTTACTTATAACGTCAGAATTCGTCGTTTGTAAGCCTCAAAGTATAGAGCAATATTCCATATAACAAGCCGATACCGACGAAACCGGCTCCAACACACAAATAAGGAGAACTATAATGTTTTCGAGCCATGCAACAGCCGAATTGTTCACCCCATCCACCCGTCGATCTCGACCTGAAGCCAATTGGAGTCCGTTCGCCCTACTGATCGCCTGGCAGCGTAGGATCGCCGCCCGCGATGCCCTGAGCGAGATGGACGCGCGCATGCGTGCAGATATCGGCCTGACCCAGGATGCGATTGCCATCGAGGCAGAGAAACCGTTCTGGCGGGCCTAACACTCCCCCTTGCCCCTCTCCTCCTTTCGTGGGAGAGGGAGGGGAGACCAGTCAATTCACGCCCTCTTTCTTGCCAGAAGCCGTTAGCGACACCCATGCCCA
>JABIRP010000143.1 GCA_018699735.1 Rhodospirillaceae bacterium
AGATAGTGGCGTTTTAGCAGGACTGCAGCCACGATACCGACATAGGCGCCGAACAAAACGTCGCTTGGATAATGTGCCATCAACGCGACTCGGCTGACCCCGATAGCTGCTGCGACCCCGATTAGAACCAACGCATGGCGCGGCCAGATGAACGCCAATGCGACGAAGAAGGCAAAGGCGGTTTGGCTGTGACCAGAGGGAAATCCGTTCTCGCCGGACGTCAGGTTGAAAGGGTTTAAACCGTAGAACTCTTGCTCAAGCCAGAGTTTCGGCCGGGCGCGCCCGAGCCCGATCTTGATCGCATGGTGCGCTACGCCCGAAGTGACCAGAGCCAGCAACACGTACCAGGCGCGCACGCCAGTTAGGATCAGCCGCTCATGGGCGTGTTCATAGCGCTTTAACCGACGCCCGACATGACTTACCGCGAGGATCAGGACAAGTCCGACGATATAGCCAGTAGCGCCGCCAAAAGCGGTGATCCGGTAAAAGATTTGTCGGGTTTCCTCGCTTACCGTCTCACGAACCCAAATCAGCGTCGGCAAGTCGACCCAGAGATACCCGGCGAGGCTCGCCGCCGCCACCACCGGGAAAACCCAACCGAGTGGTGGTGCCAGGAGAATGGCCCTCATTGACTGGCTTCCGCACGGTGGATCGTTATCGCGACGGTCTTGCCGTTCGAGTAATTCAGGCCATTCACCGTATCAACGGCCTCCAGTTTGATGCCGAGCGATTGGGCGCGGGCTCGGAAGGCATCAGCATTGCGGGCTTCGATGAGGGCGAAGGCGCCGGGTTCGCGGGCCAGAATATCAGCTGCTTCCTCGGGCGCCGAAAGACGCGTTTGGGTGCCGAGCAGGAATACCAGACTCGGTTCGCGGTATCCGCTGGCGGCAACCATCGCCGTCCCGTTCGGATCCAGTGCCTGCATCTTCTGGGCAAGTGACCGGCTGACGGACAGGCCGTCCAGCGACGGCAGGATGTACTGGAATGCGATGGCGTGGATTAGCACGGCGCCGATCACGACAACCACAAGGGCGACCTGGGTCATGCCGCGTCGAAGCAGCCAGAGCGGTTGCACCGCCACCGCGATTGCAATGATCGCAGCAGCGACAGTCCAGCTATCGAGGCCTTCGCCAAAGCGCTGCTTGACGCCAATTAAACCGATTGCGAGTGCAATACCGATGAGGGTCCAGGGGTAGGCTTGCACCCGCGTCCAGGTGGCGTCGATCGAGCGTCCGATCGGGCCTTCGCGATTTGTCAGCGCGGCTGCGACCAGGATGGCGAGGGCTGGAAACAGCGGCAAGGAGTAGTGCGGGAGTTTGGTTGGTACGACCTCCAAGATGACCCAGGTAGGAATAACCCAGGCGGCAAGAAACAAAACCGCAGGCTCCGCGCGGGCGCGCCAGGCTCCGACGAGAGCAGGTACCAAAAACAACGACCCTGGCCAGAACATCAGCCAGATCGTCGCCAGATAATATCCGGGCGGCATGCCATGCGATTCAGCACCGCCCATCAGCTTCGGTAACATGTCGCCACCGATTGCCTTTGCCAGGAATCCGCCAGTCTTGATCTCGATTGCGACGAACCAGGGCAAAGCGATGGCGAGCATCAGAAGCAAACCACCGAGCGGGCGCAACCGCCCGAGCCAACGCCACTCGCGCCCCAGTACCACCAGCACGATGATGGTCAGCGCCACGATCATCGGTGCGATCGGCCCCTTGAGCAGGATGCCGACCCCAAGAGCCGCCCAAAACAGCCAGGGCGAGAAGCGCGGACGTGCGGTCGGATCGTTTCGGCATTGATAGACCCGCGCCAGGAACAACTGCGCCGACGCGACACTGGCAAGCAACAATGCGTCGGTCTTGGCCAGATGCGCCTCGACCGTCAGGCTCAGGGATGCGGCGAGCAGCGCACCGGCGATCAGGCCGGCCTGACGCCCGAAGAGCAGGGTCCCAAGAGCATACGTGGCCAATACAGCTATCAGAGCTCCGAGGGTGGAGGGAAGGCGGTAGGTCCAGATCTCATCTGTTTGACCTTTGCCAAAAACGGCAGTTGAACTCGCCTGAAGCCAGTAGGATCCTGCCGGCTTCTTGTGGCGGGCTTGGTCCTGGAACCGGATGTCGATCCAGTCACCGGTTTCCAGCATTTGCTTGGACGCTTGGGCGAAGCGTGCTTCGTCGCGATCCATCGGCGGAACGGCCGATATACCCGGCAGATAAATTGCCAGCGAAAGCAGAACCAAGATCAGGATATCGCGTAGCGCCACAGCTTCGTCGTCTCCGTCGTTTCAACGATCAAGGGGATACAGTGCGGGCGGCGGGTGTCAATGCGCGGTTTTGCAGTTCGTTCTTGGCCGTCATCCTCGCAAAGGCGGGGATCCAGCTCTTGGCCCCGCTGGTTGCCTGGATTCCCGCCTTTGCGGGAATGA
>JABIRP010000144.1 GCA_018699735.1 Rhodospirillaceae bacterium
CAGATTGTTGAACGGTTGGCATCCTATGGCGACATCGCGATCGAGGGGTTTCGCCCGGGCGTCGCGGACCGATTGGGTATCGGCGCACAGCAGCTTCAGGCGATCAATCCCGAGCTCGTTTATTGTTCGCTATCTGGTTTCGGGCAGACCGGCCCAATGCGGAGCAAGGCCGGGCACGACCTCGCTTATATCGCCATGGGTGGCGGCTTGGTTCACAAGGGTCAACTGCGCCGGCCACCGAGCAGATCGGCCTTGCCGGTCGCCGACATCGCCGGTGGATCTTATGCCGCGATCGCCATCCTGGCAGCGATGCATGCCCGTACGCCGGGGGATCCGGGAACGGTGCTCGATCTCAGCCTCTACGAGGCCGTGCTCTATTCCAGCGCCATCCGTTTCGGCTTCGACCTGCCGGCAGACTCAGTCGATCACCTTTACCCTGGCAATGATCTGTTCACCTGCGGCGATGGCAAACTTTTAGCCCTCACCATCGTGGAGGTGAAGTTTTGGGATAATTTCGTCCGAGCCACGAAGACCTTAGAACCGGCGTTCGGAGCAGAGGATTTTGCCACCGGTGACAGCCGCTTGAAGAATGCGGAACGCCTGATGTCCTTGCTCGACGACATGTTCGCCACCAAGACCGGAGCGGAGTGGGTCGCGTTATTTGACGCTGCGGATGTGCCGGCGACCGTGTGTGTTTCGACGAGAGACGCAATCGCAACCGAGCACGCCGTTGCACGTGCGATGCATGTCGAGGCAGACCACGGGACCGTGATGCCGTTTCCGGTCATAGCCAACGGCCTGCATATGCCAAGCAAGCAGACGGGCGCACCGCCAATTGGTGCGGACGGCGTGGGGATTCTCGATAAGCTTGGGTTCACCTCAGATGAGATTGCGTCATTTGGTGGCCAATCCGTCGTCCAACTCCCCAGTAGTGACTGACGCCAAGCGCATGTTGAGAATTGTCGACATAGATACGCTGAACCTGGCGAACCATATCCGCCCTGGGGACGGCCTGCTCTGGGGTCAGGGTACGTCGGAACCCTTGGCCTTAGTCGAGAAGCTGATCGAGCAACGCGCGGAGATCGGCAAGATCAAGGCTTTCGTCGGCCTGACGTTGACCAATACGTTACGGGCCGAGCATACCGACCACATATCAGTCTCAAGTTACGGAGCGCCCGGCGCGAACGCGAAGCTGATGGCGGCCGGCGTGCTCGACATTATTCCCTGCAATTACTCCGCCGTCCTGGGCTTGATCGCGACCGGTAAAATCCCAGTGGATGTTGTTCTAGTCCAAATCAGTCCGGCCGGGCCGGATGGGACCCATAGTTTGGGATTTTCCAACGACACGCTTCCAGTTGCCATGAGGCAGGCGCGTCTGGTGATCGCAGAAATCAACGCCCACGTACCTTGGACCCATATGGATGCCCCACTCGATGTGGATCGCATCGATTTCGCGGTTGAGTCCTCATACCAACCGCCATTGATCACCATCCCTGCGCCGGGCCCGGTTGAACAAAGCATTGCGGAACATATCGCCGGTCACATCCCCGACGGTGCGACCTTACAGTATGGCATCGGCTCTATCCCATCGGCTCTCATAAGGTCGCTCTCAAACCATAAGAACCTTGGCTTGCACTCAGGTTTGGTCAGCGAGGAGTTTATCGATCTCGCCGAGCAAGGCGTTATAACGAATGCGAACAAAGCCGTATTCCCCGGGATCAGTATCAGTGCGGTGGCGATTGGCGGCCCCCGCCTAAAGGCCTATTTGCACGACAATCCCGAATTCCAGATGCATCAGGCCAGCACGACGCACGGCCCGTCGGTACTGGCAAAGATCGACAATCTGGTAGCGATCAATTCAGCCCTGGAGGTTGATCTGTTCGGCCAGGTGAATGCGGAACAGATCGGAGACCGCTACTTCGGCACGATCGGTGGTCAGGTCGATTTCATGCATGCGGCCAGCACAAGCGACAATGGGCTTTCGATCATTGCCATGCCGGCCTCATTTGGGAAATCCGGGAACAGCCGCATCACCGACAAGCTCAGCGGACCGTTGGTGACGACCGCCCGTGCGGATGTGGATATGGTCGTAACCGAGTTCGGTTTCGCTGACCTACGGGGCAAGACGCTGCAACAACGCGCGCTTGATCTGGTCAGTATCGCACCACCAGACCACCGAGAGCGGTTAGCCGGCAGTATTCGCAATATTTCTTAATAATTTCCGTAGCGGCTCAGGTCGAGCACACCGGCCTCGATGGGATTTGTCGCGGCCAAGCGATCATTAAACCAATCACTCAACCCCCAGAACTCCGAACTGCTGCGGCGCACACCATAGATTTCGACAACGCGTCCGAACCCGCTCTGATCGACGACCGCCTCCAATTCACCAACAAATCGGGTTAGATCACCGGCCGAAACCCGAAAGAAGAAATTCGGGTAATTGCCGATGAAACCCTCAACCACCGTCATGGTGTCCTGGTCAGGAAGACGTCGGAGATCCTCTCCAAACATGAAGGAGACGTTGGTATGCGCTTTGTTGCGGATCAACGTGTAAACCTCGGCTTTTTCCACGCCCTCGACCTTAAGCAGAGCCAAATCGGGCATCCACTTCGCGAAACCGCCCTTGCTGCGCGACAACCGTGCCAACGGAACAGTATTATCGAGCTGTCCAGCCGGCTGGTTTGAACTCTTGCGTAGACGTTCCATAAGCTCGCGTGGTGCATCGCCACTTACATACCTGATTGCCGACCTCCGTTGGCGCTCCGGCAAAGCGTGGGCCAGGTAGAGGGCGAGTTGCCCCTCGGTACCGGCATACCAGCTGTCGCGCACGGTTTGTCGTCGGTCTTTCGGCATGAAAGTGAGAGCCAGATCCTCGGCCTCCATCCGCATGTAATCCATCGACAGACGGGTCAGGAGCTGGTGCGTGACGTTACCGAAGACGTCGTAATTTGCGACCAGATTGTAATAAATCCTCTCCAGAATTGGATAGTCCAGCACCCAGAGTTTCTTAGGTGTTCTGCCAACGAAACCTTTGACGACACTGGCGCTGTCGAAGTGGCGAAAAATCGTTAAGTGGCCCGTTGGGTTGATGGTATTACCGGGCCAAAATGCGTCCATAGTGACCTTCTTGCCCTTGGGATCATCCTCGAAATAGGATTTCTCTCGAAACGCCAGGTAGGACCGGTGCGAACGGTAATATTTGTTCCATCTCTGCGGCAGGGTGAGTGGGGATGCGCTCAGTTCTGGCACCTTTATCAGAGCCTTGGCTTGTTCAAGATAGCCCGGATCTGTCACCGAAAGGTCATAGTCCGGGTCCAAGAACACAACGAAGAAATGGTCGTCGATCACGTTGAGGGCCACTTGGCCGCGGCAGACCGGCCCGCGAATAAAGGTCATGATGATGAAGCGGATATTGTCGAGCAGAAACTGATATTGGAGTAGCCCCAAAGAAGTGGTCCATCCAAAGGGATAGGATTGTCCCTCAACGAGGAGGACTAGAGAATGGCAGGGAAGCGCGAGAAGGCGGAGGATATAGTATCGAAGTTGCGCCAAGTTGAGGTGCTTCAAGGTCAAGGAATGACGGTTATCGATGCGGTTCGCCAGATTGGAACGACGCAGCAGACGTTTTACCGATGGCGCAAGCAATACGGCGGCATGAGCCGTAATCAGCTGAAGCGGTTGAAGGAGCTTGAGAAGGAGAACCAACGGCTGCGTCGTGCGGTCTCGGATCTCACCCTGGACAAGATGATCTTGAGTGAGGCCGCACGGGGAAACTTCTAAGCCCTTCGTGTCGGCGCGGGTGCATAGACCACGCTCGGCAGGTCCTCGGCATATCTGAGCGCCGAGCCTGTCGTGTCTTGGGACAGCATCGATCGACACAGCGCAAAGTTCCACGTGGCAGGGCGGATGAAGATCGATTGACCGATGACATCATCGAACTTGCCCGCCAATACGGGCGCTACGGGTATCGCATGGTCACGGGTCTGCTCAATCAATCCGGCTGGCATGTGAATCACAAGCGGGTCGAGCGCATCTGGAAACGTGAAGGGCTGAAGGTTCCGCCAAAGCAGGCGAAGAGGGGAAGGCTTTGGCTCAATGACGGGTCTTGCGTCCGTCTGCGCCCCGAACGAGCGAACCATGTCTGGTCTTATGACTTCGTGCAGGACCGAACCCATGACGGGCGACCCTATCGGACGCTCAACATTATTGACGAGTTCACCAAGGAAGCCCTGATGATCCGGGTTGCACGCAAGCTGAACTCAACCGATGTGGTGGATGCATTGACGGATCTCTTCATCCTGCGCGGCCCACCTGAGTTCGTCAGATCGGACAACGGTCCCGAGTTCATTGCTCACAAGGTCCGCGACTGGATCAGCGCC
>JABIRP010000145.1 GCA_018699735.1 Rhodospirillaceae bacterium
CCATGAAGAAACGACGCTTGGCGCATATGCGCCAAGCGGCATAGCATCAACCAACGAGAGCCAGAGCCTCTGATGTGAAAATAACTCAGCCGGCCCATTCATTTTGATGACGGACACTTATTCAGCAGTTCCTGCAAGGCGCCGAACGGGCAGAGCCAACCGCAGAACGCGCCCCGGCCCCAGAACATCAACGAGGCTCCGACCGAGAACCACAGCATGAAGATCAGCGGTTCCATCAAGAAGTAGGTCCAGCTGAAGTTCGTCAGCAAGGCGTTGAGGAAGGTCATCACATTAACGACCGACAACTGAGCGTTGGCATAGAAGCCGAGGCCAAACAGCGTGAAGATGAGAAATCCGATCCGGACCCGCTCTGTCAAAACAGGCGCCCGAACCATCCAGTCCTGAACAAAGAAGAGCACGGTTACAAATCCGAGAGCCAAGCCCAGAACCACAATTTCCCAACGCTTCTGCCGCCAGAGTTTCTGCCAGAGCGGCGGCGCTTCGGTCGCCACTTCCACCACTGACGCGACTGGGTTTGGCAAACTCTCAACGCGGATGAATGTGTCAGGCAGCTGATACCCAAGCGTAAAAGCAACGAATGCCTTGCTGGTTGGTCCGGTTAAACGGCCGACTAACAGCTCCAATCGCCAGGGCTCGACCGGATCTAAGGTCGATTTCTTCGGCGTTCTAAACAGATCGATTTCGGTGAAATCAGGCGCGCCCTCGGCTTTTACCTGGCGCAGGCGCTTGTGGGTGCGGTCACGGAACCGCAAAGAGTTATCACCCTGAACCACATGAAACCGATCGAAGATACCGCCCCGCACGTAGCCCGAGCCCTTGAAGGAATATCGTCCCCGACCGAGCAAGAGGATCGCTTGCTGGTTCGGCTGCAGGCGCTTGGTTAGATTTCGGTATTCGGCCTCGCCGAGCAGACTGAGGCCGATCGAGGGCACCGATACCAAGGCCGTATACAGCTCGATGAACGGGACTTCGGGCGGGCCGGGCTCCGGGCGGGCGATCGCTTTCTCATCGCCGCCTGCAATAAAGGCGCGATTGACCTCTTCCACAGACAGATTGAGCCGGCGCACAGCACCGTTGGCAACCATCTCATCCCAACTCAAGACCGTCTTCACCGACATCTCGACACTGGCTTTGGTCTTTGCCTGTACCGCCGATTTATCGATCAGGCCGCCAAGCTTGAAACGACGCGCCACTTTGATGGCCGAGCGCAGGATGCTGTCTTCCATGACCATGATGGTCACGGTGGCGCCGCTGACGATGTCGAGTTGCCGTTCCTCTTCCTCCTCACGTGCGATCGCAACCACATTGCGTCCGACATAACCGTCGAGAACTGCCGTAATGCGCTTCTCTGGAATCCCGATCAGAACAATCGGCTCGTGATGTTCGACCAGAGAAATGCGTTTGAGGGTCCCGTCCTTGGCCATCGCGACAACCATGTGGATTGGCTTGCCGGAGTACCCGGTCGCATCGACGAAGTCGGAGTTGAGGAAGACATACCCGAGTTCCTCATCACCGCGGTAAGCAATGGCAACCGCTGGCGTTCCCGAAACCGGACCGAGCCGCTCGGCATCAGGAAAAAAGCTCTCGGGCGCTTTATTGGTGATGAAATCAGATAGCTGCCGATCGGTCGCCGCTGACGCGTTGTTTAGCCCCGACAAAACAGACAAAGCCACCAGCAGAGTCAGAAGGATGTTTCTACTCATGCTCGCCCAGCGGTTTAACTCAGTGCGATGCTGCAAAATTGGGTTGGCGACTAAAAGCAAGGATCGGCGCTCCGTTTGAAGGTCTACCCTCCTTTTGCCGAACCCGACCCAAGTCTTCATTGATCCATGTCACGGACCTCGAGAAAATCTCGACTATCGTGCGTGGCTTGGCAGTGAGGTCGCATGATGTCCCCAACGACTCGGATTTCGAATATCAAAGACATGCAGGATCTTGTCTCTGTTGCGGCCGAGTTGGAGCGCTACGTCGCGGCGCAGTACGATTGCTTTTCCCAAATCCTACGCCGACATGCCGAAGAAACATCTGCAGCAGAGTTCGTGAAATTGCGTGAGCAGGCATTGAACAAGGCCGATGCACTCGATGCTGGAGGCGCCCTTGCCGATGAACAACACGCGTCTCTGACCGGGACCCAACTGTTGGAAATTCTCGGCCCGATACCGGAGGAGAACGATCTCTCCACCATGGCCTCGTACCAACTGTTCGCCGCTGCGGTATGCGCTCGCGAGGCCATCTTTCGGTTCTATAGCTCAGCTGCGGCCATAAGCGCCGACGAAGCGATGCGCACCCGAGCCGAAGCGATGGCAACGGAAAATCTCATTGATGCCACCGTGCTACGTCCGCTGCGACGACGTGCCTATCATGCACGACGCCAACACGAGTCAGTCGGCCGATTTCCGGAATCTGATCTCATCGAAAGCTTGATGGACTTGGTAGCGATGGCTGCGGTGATCGAAACGAGCGCAGCCGAAGCCCTGTCAAGAATTCCAGACAAAGCGCCAGACCTTGTCTCATTGACCGAAGATACCCTCAAGTTCGCGGAGAGTTTGACAGATAGAGCTCAGGACCTCGGCCAGCCTAACAAATCACTAGAGAGCGCGCTTTCAGAATTTCATCCCAGCACACGTCAAATCGCCCTCCAGACCATCAGTCGAAATGCATTCTCGTTTTACGATTCCGTCGTTGATCGAGCCGTCTCCGAAGACGTTATGCTGCTGGCACAAGATCTAAGTCAGCAAGCATTGACCCGCATTGAAGTTCTGAGCAGGCTCAAACCAACCTGATTCATCTGCCTGCGTAAGAGCGATTTGTAACCACCGCTACCCTGAATTCTAGTCAGCTAGTTCGGGAACAGTCCGCAACTCGCGATCCAGTCGAACGCCGGCATGAGCGCGTGGCGGCGAGAGCGGTGCCAACAAGCTGTAGAAAACCGGTATCAGGATCAGCGTGAAGACAGTTGCAATTCCCAATCCACCGAAAACCACCCAGCCGATAGTCTGGCGAGCCTCGAACCCAGCACCACTGCCAATGATCAACGGCAATGCGCCCAGAACTGTCGAGAGCATCGTCATCATTACCGGCCGGAGCCGGATCGTCGCGGCTTCACGGATTGCCTCCGAAACGGAATGGCCCCGGTCTCGCAATTGATCGGCGAACTCGACGACCAGGATGCCATTCTTCGCCATCAATCCGACCAACATGACCAGACCGATTTGCGAATAGATGTTTATTGTAGTTCCCGTCAGCTTGAGCGCGAAAACCGCCGCCGCCAGTCCGAACGGCACCGTCAGGATAATGACCAAGGCGCTCAGGATACTTTCGAACTGCGCCGCCAGGACCAAAAGAACCACCAGGACCGCGATGCCGAAGGTGATCGCCACATCATAGGAGGTGTCCTGCAAGGTCGCCGCCTCATTGATGAAGCGGAGGCCTATTTCCGGTGGCAGAACAGCGGCGGCCAAGGTTTCGATCTCGGTAATGGCGGTTTGCATGGCATAGCCCGGCGGCATCGGCACATCGATTTCGACGGCCCTTCGCTGGGCTGTTCGATCCAGCTCGGCAGCGACACCGACCTCCTCTAGCGCTACAAAAGCTGATAGCGGAACCAAATCCCCGTCGCGGTTCGCCACGAACAGATTGTAGAGATCGCTTGGGTCGTCGATCGCGCCGGCGGCAGACTCGATAATAACCGGTATGGATCTGTCGTTGACATTGAGTTCCGCCACCTCATAGCCACCGACCATCGCTTTAAGTGTGGTGACGATGCCGTCGAGGGAAACCCCCAGATCCTCCGCCTGTCTTCGGTTCACCCGTACCGACAATTGCGGTTGGGTTTGTTGGTATTCAACCTCGGGATCTTCCAGATGCGGCAATTGGGCGTGCATAGCGGCCAGGAAGGTATCCGCAGCAGCGGCTATATCCACGTAATTGGTGCCGGTAAGGGCAAATTCGATATTGCCGCCCGCCCGCCTCAGATTGAGGCTGTTCGGTGTGCGAAAACGCGACTTCGCACCGGCGATGGCCCGCATCGGGGCCCGCATTCCTTTTATGATTTCCCTCTGACCGCGGGTACGCTCCGACCAATCGACCAGCGGCGCCAGGATGAAAACGCGGTTGATGTCCCAACGTCCGACGATCGAGTAGATGTTTTCAATCTCACCACGGTCCCGCAGCGGCTCGAACAAGGCCTCTGCCTGGGACGACTGTCGGTCCATGTAGTCGAGACTGACGCCGTCGGGGCCCTGCATCGTGACCATCACCAGACCGCGATCCTCTTTCGGCAGTAGCTCACGATCGATCGTTGGAAACAGAAATACTGCGACCAGCGCGATCGCCAATGTTGATGTCAGAATGAGTAACCGCGCCGACAAGGTGAATTCGAGAATTCGGCGATAGGCCAATTCGATTTTCCGGCCAATAACCTGCAACACGCCAGGTTCGTCGGACGGATCCGCAGCCGGCAACCGGGATGCAAGCATGGGCCCGAGCGACAAGGCGACAAAGGATGAAATCGCGACCGCAAAGGCGAGCACGAAACCAAACTCGATAAACAAGCGACCAGCCATTCCCGGCAGAAAAGCGATCGGCAGAAACACCGAGACCAACGTCGCGGTGGTTGCGACAACGGCAAAAAATACCTGCCGCGTGCCGATAACCGCGGCTGCGAAGGGCGGCTGTCCCAAGCTGCGTTGACGTTCGATATTCTCGATCACCACGATCGCGTCGTCGACGATCATCCCGGTGGCCAAAACCAATGCCAAGAGGGTCAGGATATTGATCGAGAAGCCCGCCAGCCAAATCAAGCCAATCGTGCCAATCAGAGCAATCGGTATGGCAACCGCTGGGATCATCGTCGGCCGCAGACGGCCCAAGAAAACGAAGATCACGGACACGACGACTAGAACCGCAATGGATAGGCTCTGGATCACTTCCCGAATAGAACCACGGATAAATCGCGCGTCGTCCGAAATTTTCACCACTCGGGCATCCTTCATGCGCCGATTGAGCTGGGTGATAGTTTTATCGACCGCATCGGATATGGCGATGGTGTTGGATTTCGCCCGCCGCACGATCCCCAAGCCCACGACCCGGCGGCCGTTGAAAAGGCTATAACTCTGGGCATCGGCCGGGCCGTAAAAAACAGATGCAACGTCACCCAGTTTGACATCGTCGCGCATTTGCAGTCGTTCCAGTTCGGTCGGGTTCCAAACCGAAGCGTCGGCGCGAACGAGCAACAGTTGGTCCTCCGACTTGAAGCTTCCAGCCGGCACATCGAGGCTGGTGCCGCGTACAATTTCGGCTACATCATCAATCGAGAGCCCGTACCCAGCCAACCGCATCGGATCGACGACGATCCGCAGGACGCGCTTTTGATTGCCGAATAACTCCACCGTCGCAACGCCAGGGATGGCCGACAGCGCCGCCGAAACATCGTTCTCAGCCAATTCTGTCAGGATGTCCTGCGAGAGAGTATCGCTAACCAGGGCCAAGCGAATGATGGGGGACGAGTCGGCGTCAGCCTTAACGATCGTGATTTCATCGACCCCGTCGGGCAGATCACGCTCAATCGAGGCAACTGCCTCGCGAATGTCATTGGCCGCAACATCAAGGTCGACGTTGGAGTGAAATACCGCCCGGACACGGCAATTGTTCTCCTCGCTTGCGGCGTTGATGGTTTTAATACCTGAAACCCGCGCCACGGCCCCTTCGATAATGCTCGTAACCTCAGCGTCCATGGTTTCAGGCGAGGCGCCGTTAAAAAATGCCCGCACGGTTACCGTTGGGCGGTCGACATCCGGGAGTTCCCGGACTTCGACGCCGAATAACGCGCCTAATCCGGCGATTACGATTAGCAGGCTTGCGACGACAACAAGCGTCGGTCGCCGGACGGCAAGGGACGGAAGATCGCTTACTCGGACGGTCACGACCAACTCCGACCGGCCGGCAAATCAGCGTTTCCAAGCTTATCTCCACCGAAACGTTTTGCTTTGACCCGCTGTCCAGCGCGCAGTCCCTGCACCCCTTCCACTACGATCATGTCGCCGTCATGCAGCGGGCCGCTCACAAGGATGCGGCCGCCATCGCGGCGCACGATCTTCACGAACACCTTTTCGGCCCGGTCGCCTTTGACCCGCCATACGTAGGCACCATCCCGGCTCCAGAGAACCGCCACCTCACGCACACTCGGATAGGACTGACCAACAAAGGATACCTGAACTTCAAAGGAAGACCCCGGCCGCAAAGCATCCTCAGGATTGGCAATTTCAGCTTCGACGCGGAGCGAGCGTGTCAGTCGGTCGATCCGACTGCCAAGGGCAGAAACCCGCCCCTCGACCTGGACCTCCGGCATAGTCCGCGGAAAGACGTCTACAAGCATGCCGACAGCCAATCGTGGGGCATGTTCCTCCGGCAGGTTAAACCCCACGTCAATGTAGTTACGGTCATCCAGAGTGGCGATTGGCGTGTCTTCGTCTATGCGATCGCCGACGTTCACATCCGTTAGGCCGATGACGCCTTCGAACGGTGCGAAAACCGTCCTGTCACGTAGTGCCGCCCGCATCTGATCCCGGCGAAGGATGGCGCTCTCCAGCGCTGTCTGAGCCGTTTCCAGACGCGCCAAAGAGGCAGCACCTTTTACGGCGAGTTGTTCAAGCCGTTTGAGTTGCCGTTCGGCTTCCTTGATTGCGACCTCAGCCAATCGGACCGCAAGCCGCTGATGTCTGTCGTCGAGCCGGAGCAACACGGCTCCCTTTTTGACGCGTTGACCGGCTTTGAATGCGACCTTCACCACCTCGCCCGCAGCATCTGCGTGAAGATTTGCCGAGCGCCGGGCCTCACCGGTGCCGATGGCGCGCAGGACGATCTTGTCATCAGCTGGAGTTGTTGGTTCTACCAGGACGGTCGCGGCTACCGTGCCCTTGCGGTTCGGCTCTTTCGAGTTTGCCTCGCCCTGCCGATCATTCCAATACAGCCAACCGCCCGCAAGACCGGCAGCCAGTATGACAATGATGGACATCTGCGCCCGCAATTTCATCTGTCGTGCTCGCGATTTAATTGAACTTGGCCGACGCTAAGCGCAGTCTACCCGCCTTTCTTCGATATGTGCCAGATTTTAAGCGCAGCCGAACTCGATGCGAATCTCGCTATAGCAGACCGAAATCCACCCAGGTGACATCCTGCGCCGAGACACCGAGCAGCAGGACCATATCCTGGTTGTTGAACGTGATCAGCGCGCCGTCGGCTGCGTCATTCACCAGGTCCGCCAACGCATCCGGCGAGCCGAAATCAACCCCGAGATCGATGTCGAGTCCAATCAGATCTTCACCCGACGTGAACCCATCAATTGTATCGGCGCCCATTCCGGCGGCGAAGTGGAACTGATCCGAGCCATCGCTCCCAATCAACCAATCATCGCCTGCTGCGCCGATAATGATGTCGTCGCCGTCACCACCCTCGATCCAATCCAGGCCGTCACCGCCAAGGATGACGTCGTCACCGGATTCTCCGTACAGCCAATTGACCAGGTTGCCGCCACCGTCGAGGGTATCAGCGCCGGCGCCACCGACGAGAATGTCGAAGTCATCGCCACCGGACAGAACATCGTCACCGATGCCGCCGGAAATCATGTCGCGACCGGCGCCGCCAAGCAGCGTGTCATCACCGTCGCCGCCCAGAATCTCGTCATTGCCGGCACCACCGACCAGATAGTCGAGGCCATCTCTGCCCGCGACATGATCAGCGCCATCACCGCCCGAAATCGTATCATTTCCGGCTTCACCGACGAGGGTATCGTCACCGCCGACGCCCAGCAGAATATCGTTTCCATCGCCGGAATAGACCGAGTCATCGCCATCTCCGGCGTCGATCAGGTCATTCCCGGTCGCGGTATCGTCAAAAGCCTGCGAACCGCCGAAGATCGTATCGCTATCATCGCCGCCGGACAGCGTGTCGTCTCCCTGCCAACCCTTGATGACATCCGTGCCCGACCCGCCATACGCCAGATCGTCACCTTCCATGCCATCGATTACATCATTGCCCGCCTCACCATGCAGGCTGTCATCACCCGCTCCGCCAAGCATCCCATCCGCATCGGCGCCGCCATACATCAAATCCGCGCCATCGTCTCCGGCCAGGAAATCGGCTCCAGCGCCGCCACTGAGGGTGTCGTCGCCGGCGTCGCCAAACAGGCCGTCGGAGCCGTCACCGCCAACCAGAAGGTCGGCACCAGCCAATGCATTCAAAGTGTCATCACCACCGGCACCGGAAAGTGTATCGGCAAACGCCCCACCCGAGAGCTGATCCGGCGTCTCGCTACCGATCAGGACGCGACCGCCCGTCATCACAATC
Organism: Rhodospirillaceae bacterium; assembly: GCA_018699735.1. Taxonomy (GTDB): domain Bacteria; phylum Pseudomonadota; class Alphaproteobacteria; order Thalassobaculales; family Thalassobaculaceae; genus JABIRP01. The sequence goes on from JABIRP010000145.1 coordinate 8,368, forward strand.
TCGCTGCCATCCGCATCCGTCGAGAGCGTGAACGCCTCTTGTTCGCCCGAAATCGTGATCGTTACATCCGGGTCGCTGTTTCCAATGGTATCGATGGCGATAGTCGTGAACCCGGCCCCGCTTGCGACCGAAATGTCGGCGGCATCAAGGACAACGCCGTTGAGGCGAATGGTTTCACCCATCTCGTAATCCGAGATCGTATCGCCATCCAGGTTGGCTGCGGTCCCCTCAAAGCGATCATCGCCAGTACCGCCGACCAGGCTATCGGCCCCCATCCCGCCGACCAGGGTGTCATCGCCGGTCCCGCCGACCAGTTCATCGGCGCCATTGCCGCCGTAAAGCAAGTCGCTATCGGCCTCGCCGGACAGGCTGTCGCTTCCGTCACCACCGGAGAGCGTATCGGCGCCATCGCCCCCCATGATCCAATCGTCGCCAGCGCCAGCCACGACCGCGTCATCGCCGGTCCCGGTACCGAGGAATTCTTGCAGGCCTCCAAAGATCGTATCGTCACCCTCGCCGCCGGAGAGGGTATCGTCGTCGCCGCCGCCTTTTATCGCATCGCCGCCGGATCCGCCGAGGATGAGATCAGACCCAGCCTCGCCGTCAAGCACATCCGCACCTTCACCGCCAGAGAGCGTGTCGTTACCGTCCCCGCCCTGCAACCCGTCGACCCCAGGCCCACCGAGAACCAGGTCGTCGCCATCTTCGGCGAGGAGATAGTCGTCGCCTTCGCCGCCATCGATCAGGTCATCACCCGCCCCGGCGAAAATGGCGTCGTCGCCGCCATATCCTTTGATCGTGTCGCTGCCTTCGGTTCCAAAGATCGTGTCGTCGCCAGAGGTGCCAGGTCCGCTTCCGGTCTCGACGATCTCTTCCACGCCCCGGACCACCACTCCATCCAGATCCGAGAGCTGGTTGACGTAGAGAATATCGTACCCGCCGCCACCAACGATCGAGACATCATCGGCGTCGGCGTAGAAGATATCGGCTCCGTTACCGCCAAAAAGAATATCAGCTCCGGCGCCACCAGAGATCGTATCGGCACCATTCCCGCCTCTGAGGGTGTCGCTACCTCCGCCGCCATCCAACACATCCGCTCCGGCACCACCCAAGAGCAGATCGTCGCCAAGCCCACCCGATAGTGTATCCTGGCCGCGGCCTCCGAGCAGGCGATCGTCGCCCAGGCCACCAAAGAGCAGGTCGTTTCCGGAGCCGCCGTTAATCCGATCGTTTCCAGAGCCACCCGATATCGTATCCGAGCCAACCTGACCGAGCAGAATGTCTCTGCCGCCGTTGCCCAGGATCAGATCAGCGCCGTGCCCGCCAGCAAGCCGATCATTGCCATCGGAACCGACCAAGGTGTCATCACCCCGCCCGCCCCTGTTGTGTCGAGGCCGGTTGTGCAGGCCGTGGTCGTGGGACCACAGGCCCCTGGCGAGCGATTCGTCATCGCGACCCGAACCCTGAAACATGTTCAGCATATGGGTGTTATATTTTGCTGTGTTTTTCATAGCATCCCCGATTCAATTCAAAACCAGTGGATCACTATGAGTAACCTATCAATTGGGCGAAGCGATTGCATTGAGCTACGTCAATTCCTTCCATCAATTTCTAGATCAAATTTTGCGTGCCACGGATCAAATTGACCTGTCGCAAGACGTTGAATTTGTAGGGTGTTAAGGTCCTCTTAGTCGGAAGCTGATTTTCTTGGAGGCAGTCCATGGCCCGATTTCGTGACAAAACCGAATTCGAGGAAGAATTCGCCTTGGCGCTGGCGTCTCGCCATCCTGTGGTTTGCATCCGAACAAGTGAGGAAAACCGGGCCATAGACTCGATCCAAGCGGTCGCCGACAAGCTCGACTACCAGGAATTATTCTGGTCGTGCACACGAGGTGTTTTCCACGACCGCGAAGGAACCCTGCTTTCCGAGCGCTCGAACAAGGCCAATCCCGCCGTTAAAGGCCTGAAAGCGGCAGACGTGACCATGGCGATTGAGGCTTTCGCCAAAAAAGTTAACGACGACGTCGGAAAGAAAAAATGGCTTCTGGTTTTGCTCGACCCAGACCCCTACATCGAGGACAAATACAACAATCCTATCCACCGCCGCCGCATCCGGGATTTCGCACTGCAGGCGCGCCTGGAACCGATCGACGGATGTATTGTCATCGTCTCGCTCCGGGGTGAGTTACCGCGCGATCTAGAAAAAGAAGTGATGATCCTGGACTTTCCGCTGCCGTCCAGGGCCGAGATTCGAAGTTGGCTCGACGAGCTCATCAAAAAGATCGGCGCCAGCAAATGGATGACGGTACAAGACGGGGCCGAAGATACGAGCGAAGACCACGAGGAACTCAGGGAGGCGATCATCGATGCCGCTGTCGGCCTCACCATGTTCGAGGTTCGCTATGCGTTGTCCCAGGCTTTGATGCGTGACCGCATACTGGACCTGGAGGACGTTCGGGAAATTCACCTGCTCAAGCAGCAGATCATCGCCAAGTGCGGAACGCTCGAGTACCTCGACGTGACCAATTGGCGCATCAAAGACATCGGTGGTCTCGACGTGATGAAGGAGTGGCTGAGAAAACGCCGAATGACCTTCAGTCAGGCGAGTCGGGATTTCGGCATACCGGTTCCCAAGGGGGTCCTCCTCACCGGTGTCCCTGGATGCGGGAAATCCCTGGCAGCAAAATGCGTCGCCGCATCCTGGGGCATGCCGCTGATCAAACTCGACATGGGGCGGGTTTACGGATCTCTCGTCGGATCGTCCGAGGAACATATCCGACATGCCATAGCCGTTAGTGAGGCGGCGGCGCCTTGTGTCCTTTGGATCGATGAGATCGAAAAAGGCATCCCCCGGGCCCGAGGATCAATCGGCGACAATGGCGTATCGCTCCGCGTGCTGGCGACGCTGCTCACCTGGATGCAGGAAAAGGATAGCCCGGTCTTTGTCTTTGCAACCGCCAACGATATTGAGCTGCTGCCGCCAGAGGCGTTACGTCGGGGCCGGTTCGATGAAATTTTCTTCGTCGACCTCCCGACCGAGGCGGAGCGTCGGAAGATATTCGAGATCCATCTGGGTCGCGCCAAACAGGACCCGGCGCAGTTTGACCTCGATCGATTGGCCCAGCTGAGCGGACCCGACACCTACGGTGACGAGATCGCACTCAGTGGTGCCGAGATCGAGGCGGCGGTCGCCAATGGCCTGATCGAAGCGTTCAATATTTTGTTGAAGGGCAATGGCGAGCCAACGCTGACCCAAGATCAATTGGAAACAGCCATCCTGCAAACCATCCCAATCGCCGCGACCCGTCGCGACGACGTACATTCGCTTAGAGGTTGGGCCAGAGGACGCGCGGTATTCGCCACCGAGCAGCCGCATGTTGAAAGCGAAGGTGTGCGAGACATTATCGACCAGCTTATTCAAAGCTGAAAACGCGAAGAAGCCCAGCATGCCGAACGCTTCCACTCAGGCGCCCAATCCGGCAAGTGAGTCCGTGCCTGCCTACCGGGTAGAGCAGCTCCGCAAGATCTATGGCGAAGGCGAGGCCGCAGTTCAGGCACTTCGAGGGGTCTCGATCGAAATTCCCAAGGGCGAGACCGTCGTATTTCTCGGTCCGTCCGGCAGCGGAAAGTCTACGTTGCTGAACATTATGGGGGGGTTGGATCGAGCGACATCGGGATCGGTCGAGTTTCTAGGCCGCGAGTTGACCGGGCAAAGCGATGGCGATCTCACGCTATATCGTCGCCAGCATGTCGGCTTCGTCTTCCAGTTCTACAATCTTATGCCAGGCCTGACCGCGCTTGAGAACGTGGAACTCGTCACCGAGATTACATCCGAGCCGATGCCGGCTGCCGATGCCCTCACACTTGTCGGTCTCGGCAATCGCATGGATCATTTTCCAGCCCAGCTCTCCGGCGGCGAACAGCAGCGGGTCGCAATTGCGCGGGCGATCGCAAAGCGGCCCACAGTAATGTTTTGCGACGAGCCGACCGGCGCGCTCGACCGCGCTACTGGCCTGACTGTTCTTGAGGCACTGGCTGAAGTAAACCGCGAGTTCGGCACCACGCTCTTGATCGTCACCCATAATGCAGGTGTCGCCGGTCTGGCTGATCGTGTCGTTCGTTTCATTGATGGCGCCATCGATTCTGTTGCGACCAACGCGACCAAAACCCCGATCTCCGACATCGAGTGGTGAGACGGCAATGAGCGGCATGGTCACAACACTCAACCGAAAACTCCTAAGAGATCTATGGCGCATCAGAGGCCAGGTGTTGGCAATCGCCATCGTCGTGGCGTGCGGGACCGCAATCTTTGTCATGATGAATGGCGTCGAACGGTCGCTCGACCTCACGCGCAAGGCTTACTATCAAAGCTATCGGTTTGCCGAGCTTTTCGCTCCGGTTAAGCGGGCACCGAACCATCTTGCTGCTCGAGTTCAGACGATGGATGGGGTTGCAGCGCTTGAGGCTCGTATCACCGGATCAGCGCTCATTGACCTGAAGGACCAGATAGCTCCGATAACAGCCCGGGTGGTTTCGACGGCCGAGGAGCGGAGACAGACGGTCAACGACCTTCATCTCTCATCGGGGCGCTGGTTAGACCGCGACCGACCGAACGAAGCAATCCTGTCGCGCGACTTTGCAGGGCTTCACGGCATCGATGTAGGGGATCGCCTAACGGTGACGCTGAACGGCCAGCGTCGCCATCTGATCATCGTCGGCACAGCCTTGTCGCCAGAATTCGTCTACCCAATACCGCCGGGCGAGATCGTGCCGGACGAACGCCGTTTCGCCGTGATTTGGATGGGTTACCGATCATTGGCCAACGCCTACGACCTGGATGGCGCCTTCAACGAGTTGGTTCTGCGGCTCACTCCGGGGGCGAGTACTTCGAGCCTTATTGACCAACTCGACCACATTCTGGAACCCTATGGGGCCTTAGGAGCGTATGAGCGAAAGGACCAGATTTCCGATCATTTTCTCAGCAACGAAATCGAGACCCTGGCCACGCTCGGCAAGATCGTGCCGTCGATATTCATGTTGGTTTCATCCTTCCTGCTGCATGTGGCGCTCGCGCGGATTGTGGAGACCGAACGTGAGGAGATCGGATTGATCAAGGCTTTTGGTTACAGCGACGCTCAGGTTGCGTGGCAATATCTGAAGCTTGCCTTCGTCGTAGTTTTGATCGGCCTCTTAATCGGATGGTTTGCCGGCACCTGGATGGGACGCGGGCTGGCCGGGATCTATACGGATTTTTTCAATTTCCCTTTGCTCGTCTACAAACCTGTCCCGGCGGTTTATGTAATATCGGCGGCTGTCACAGTGGTTGCAGCATCCTTCGGGGCGGTTTCCGCAGTTAGAGCTAGCCTCGCCCTGACCCCAGCTGAAGCCATGCGCCCGCAGCCGCCCGCCGACTATCAAAACCACCGGTTCACCACCAGCTTGATAAGCTGGGACCGGATTGACCAAGCCAGCCGATTGATCTTGCGCCATCTTTCGCGTTGGCCGCGGCGGGCCTTGATCACAGTTCTCGGTATCGCACTCGCCATGGGAATCCGGGTGGCGGCACAGCAGAACTATGATGCCATTTCATTCATGCTTTGGGCCGAGTTTGATGTCAAATCGCGCTACGACCTCTCGGTAGATTTCGTTGATCCAAAACCGATAAAGGCCATTCGCGCTCTGGAACGCATAAACGGAGTATTGGCAGTCGAACCCGTCCGGATCGTTCAGGCGAAATTGCACAATGGTCATCGGGTCGAGCGGCGCGCCATCATCGGACATATGTCCGCCGGCACGCTCGACCGCGTTCTTGACGACCAAGTTCGACCTCTGGAGATCCCCGAGACCGGGCTGGTTCTTTCCGACCGACTGGCCAACCAGCTTGAAATTCAGGTCGGTGACACGGTTACGCTCGAGATTACCGAAGGCCATCGGCCAACAATCAGTATGCCGGTTTCCACTGTTATATCGGCGTTCATCGGCACCCCCGTCTATACGGAGATAAGAGTGCTCAATCGAGCCTTGTCCGAACCGCGCCTGGCAAGCGGCGCGTATCTCTCGGTGGACGACAACCAAATGATCAGCGTCCTAGCGCGGCTGAAAGAAATGCCGGCGTTGCGGACAGTGACGATCAAGGAGGCGGCGCGCGACGCTTTTCGCGAAAAAATGGACGAGTTCCTGGGTGTTATGACGATTTTCAATACGCTGTTCGCCAGCTTGATTGCCATTGGCGTGGTTTACAATAGCGCTCGGGTCTCGTTCTCGGAACGAAGCCGCGAGTTGGCAACGCTCAAGGTGTTGGGATTTGGCAACCTTGAGATCTGCTACGTCCTACTTGGCGAGTTCGCGATTCTGACCATGCTGGCTCTTCCATTAGGAGCAATCATCGGTTGGGGCTTAGCGAAGTTCATCACCAGTGCCCTCACGTCCGATTTATTCCGGATACCCATGGCGATCGAGCCCCCGACCTACGGCATCGCCGCTCTGACGATTACCGGCGCCGCGATATTTTCGGGCCTGTTATTGGCAGTGAAAGTGTCCAGGCTCGACATGGTCAGTACATCCAAGACGAGGGAATGACCCATGCAAGCAAACGACGGGAGGATCCCGGTATGAATAAAAGCGGATTTCGGAAAGCAGTGGCGATTTCGACTGCCGGCGCGGCGATTGGATTCATCGCCTGGGCCTTTTGGCCCCGGGCAGTACCGGTGGAAATCGCTGTGATTGAACGGGGGCCGATGCAAGTGGCCATAACCGACGAAGGCCGTACCCGGGTCCGTGATATTTTTCGGGTATCGGCGCCGGTATCCGGACGGGTCTTGCGCATCGCCGCCAAGGTCGGCGACGAGGTCGTGGCCGGCCAAACCGTCCTTGCGGCGATCCTTCCATCGGCGCCCGCCTTCCTCGACGCAAGAGCCCTCAAGGAGGCCCGAGCCGCAGTCCGGGCCTCCCGAGCGGCCGTGACTTTGGCGCGGGCCGATTTTCAACGTGCGGAGGCCGAAGTGGGCTACGCGGCCACCGAACTGAAACGAACCCAGGCCCTCGTCCAGCGCCGAGCTAAATCCGAGGCAGCGCTCGACCTGTCCGAGCTCGCGCTGAGCCAGGCCAAGGCCGCTCGCGACAGCGCCAACGCCATGATCGCCATTCGGAGTGCCGAGTTGGAAACCGCCGAGGCGGTATTGCTCGACCCGGTGACCAGCGAGACAATTCGGGCCGGCCGATCCGTCGGCGCCATCGATATCCGCGCGCCTCTCAATGGCCGCGTTCTATCAGTCATGCACCAAAGCGAGGGCGTCGTTCCAGCCGGAACGGCGTTAATGGAACTCGGTGACCCGACAGACATTGAAGTGGTCGTCGATCTGCTATCCGCCGATGCAATCAAGGTTGCGCCCGGTGCGACCGTCATCATTGGTGATTGGGGTGGAACAGGATCACTCGAAGGGGTCGTTGACCGGATCGAACCTCGGGGGTTCACGAAAGTTTCTGCCCTCGGCATCGAAGAACAACGGGTCAACGTCATCATTGATCCGGTCGGTGACCGCACGGGGTGGCGGAAATTAGGGCATGGATTCCGAATTGAAGCCTCAATTGTGACTTGGACAGCCGAGGATGTCGCACGCGTCCCGGCCGGCGCGCTTTTCCGCATTGATCGTCAATGGGCGGTGTTTCACATTCAAGAAGGCCAAGCCCGACTGACGACCGTAGACATCGATCATCTGACATCGAACGCAGCCCAGCTCGTATCGGGGCTTAAGGTCGGCGATCAGGTGGTTCTGTACCCGCCAAGAGCGCTAGCTGATGGCGACAAAGTCACCGGGTCGCAACCATGAGCCCGGGCCATTATTGCGTGGCGCTATTCTGACTTACGCGCGTTCTATTGACGGACGGAAAAACTCTTTGGTTTCCCGATCCATCACCCATAACTCACCACTCGAAATATCGAACCACGCACCATGAAGGCTCAGTCGTTGCCGGCTTTCGAGAATGGATACGCACGGAAATGTCCGGAGATTTTCGATTGAGTAAGCAATGGAAACGCGTTCAAGTGCGGTTTGACGCTCTGCACCGGTCATCCCCTGATCGGCGGCTATAGTCTCAGCAGCAGGTGCGAGTAACCCCATCCACTTGCCGATGAAATCTCCCGGCGAAAGGGGTTCGGTAGAGGTATCCAACGCCGCCATAATGCCGCCGCAGCGACCATGGCCCAACACCACGATATTTTTGACCTTAAGGCTCTGGACAGCAAATTCCAGCGCTGCAGAGGTGGAGTGATGTTCACCGTCCGGATTGTAGGACGGCACGAGATTAGCCACATTGCGTATGACAAATAACTCGCCCGGCAGAGCGTTGAACACGACCTCTGGGGCGGCTCTGGAGTCACAGCAGGCGATCACCAATGTCTCAGGTGTCTGGCCTTGACTGGCGAGTTGGCGATAACGTTCGCTTTCGTCAGAGAACTTGTTCTTCTTGAAATCGCGATAGCCATCGATAAGGGCAGGCGGAAATCCTGTCATGGCGTTGGATCTAGCGTCATTGACGTCCTCGAAATTAGGGCTTTGACAAGTCTGCATTGTCAGACAAGAAGCAGTCTGTCTGCAACAAGCGTCGGCTGGAATATATCAAGCTTCAAACCAATGCCATCCGGCTAAAACGTTTTCATAAAAATCGCCCAATCTCGTGGCGGAACAAGTTGCGTTCAGCCAGTCCTCGAGCTGGCACCACCCGACCTTCATTCTATGCAAAATTGACATCCGGCGGATTCACCGCCAGAAAATCACTGGACATCACTATTGGATAGAAACATGGACCGTACAGTGAGAGCGCATCGTCCCCTAATCATGGGGCGGAACGGTGCGGTGGCAAGTAACCACCCGCAAGCAACGCTCGCCGGCATGGACGTGTTGCGGGCCGGCGGCAATGCGGTCGATGCGGCAGCGGCGGTCTCGCTGGCCCTTGGTGTGGTCGAACCGGGTATGTCGGGGCTCGGCGGTGACGGGTTCTTTCATGTTTGGATGGCGGAGACCGGAAATTCACACATCTACAACGGGACCGGCTCGGCACCAAGCGCTGCCAAACCCGAGCGGTTCGCTGAGGACGGCATTCCGGTCGTCGGTCCCCTAAGCACATCGACCCCAGGCCACCTTGGCGGATTGTCGTCTATGCACGCCGCCCATGGGGTGCACGCCTGGCCAGAGGTGTGCGCGCATTCAATCCGCCTCGCCCAAGAGGGGTTCCTCGTCACCCACGCCTATCGTCACTACGCCGAAACGGCGCGGGACCGGCTGGTTGCCGATCCGGTGAGCCGAGTGACCCTCCTTGACGACGGTGAAATCCCGGCGCTCGGAACCGCTATTCAACAGCCGCGACTGGCTGAGACATTATCGCAGATCGCAACTGACGGCGCCGAAAGCTTTTACCGAGGAACGCTCGCGGATCAGGTCGCCAAGGACATGGAAGCCGCCGGTATCCTTGTGACCGCCGCCGACCTCGCCGCCTATCAACCAGAAATACAAGACGCGATCGCGATCAGCTATCGGGGCTTCGAGGTTCGCCAGACACCGCCCAATTCGACTGGGTTCGTGCTGTTGCAGGAACTCAAGATCATCGAGCAATTTGATCTAACAGATAAGGCCTACAACTCTGCTGAGGTGATCCACCTGCTGGTTGAGGCCAAGAAGCGCGCCTTCCGCGATCGCGAACGCCACGGCGCTGATCCACGACACACCGATATCCCAATCGACCGACTGTTGTCAGAGAAATACGCAGCCGACATAGCGGCAGAAATCGATCTGGGACAAGCGGCGGAGATCCCCCTTTCCACACCACAACGTGCCGACGGAGACACCACCTATTTTTGTGTCGTTGACGATCAGGGCAATGCGGTATCGGCGATCCAAAGCATCAACAGCGCCTTTGGATCCGGCGTGACTGGCCGCAGTACCGGCATCCTGTTCAACAACCGGATGGCCTATTGGCATTTGGACGAGGCGCACGCCAACCGGTTGGTGCCGGGCAAGCGTGTGCGCCACACCATGAACGCACCGATCATACTGCGCGACGGTAAGCTCTGGGCCGCATTCGGCACGCCGGGCGCTGACAATCAAGTGCAGGTCAATCTGCAGATCGCGGTAGCAATGATGGATTACGACCTCGATCCGCAACAAGCGGTCGAAGCCACCCGTTGGGCAAGCTCACAGCCGGGCCAAGGTGCCAATTGGCCGCATGACGGCGACTTTGGTTTGACAGTGGAAGAGGGGCTGGACGCAGGCAGCATCGCAGGCCTACGCGGACGCGGTCATGATGTGCGATTTGTAGCGCCGCTGGAGGGACCGTGTAGCGTCGCCTGTATCCGTGTGCTGGAGAACGGCACCCGAATGGCCGGCAGCGACCCGCGTCGCGATGGTTGGGCCGGCGCCTACTGAGGAGGCGATTATTGCGCCGTGAATGCAACCGGTGAAACAAGAACCGGGATCTTGACATGCATCAAAGCAAGATCACCAGGACACGATAGCATTCTGACAGAAATCAGTCCTGCTGTGAGAGGCATCCGTGTTCCAAACTCGCATTCACGGTCGAGGTGGCCAGGGCGTTGTGACGGCGGCGGAGTTACTGTCGGTCGCGGCGTTCCTCGAAGGTCGCCACGCGCAAGCGTTTCCCAGCTTCGGATCCGAGCGCATGGGCGCGCCGGTTATGTCGTTCTGCCGCATCGACGACAAGGAAATACGACTGCGCGAGCCGGTCCAGAAACCGGATGCACTGATTATCCAGGACCCGACCCTGTTGCACTCTGTCGATGTGTTCGGCGGGCTCAATCCGAACGGCTACATCCTGATCAATTCGCGCCGCCGTTTTGACGAACTGGGCATCGCCGAATTCGTCGCCGGGTTTCCAGCGCATCATGTCTGCGATCTAGGGGCCACGGAATTGGCCATGAAACACGTTGGCCGGCCGCTGCCGAATGCCGCCCTGCTCGGCGGCTTCGCGGCGATCTCCGGCCAGTTGCACATGGACTCGGTAGCGCAAGCCATAATGCAGAAATTTCCCGGCCCAGTCGGGGAAGCAAACGTGGCTGCGGCACGCGAGGCCTATGACATTGCCGCCAACTCTTGATCGCAAAGGTATCGCGTCATGCTGAAGCAGCTGGAGGGTTCCGTCGCCATCGCCGAGACCGTGGCGTACTGCCGTCCGGAAGTGGTTTGCGCCTATCCGATTACGCCACAGACCCATATCGTCGAAGGCGTCGGCGCTTTGGTCAAATCGGGGGTGCTTTCGAACTGCGAATTCATCAATGTTGAGAGCGAATTCGCGGCCCTGAGTGTCGCCATTGGCGCCTCGGCGGCAGGCGCGCGGGCCTATACCGCAACCGCCAGCCAAGGCCTCTTGTTCATGGCCGAGGCCGTCTACAACGCCGCCGGATTAGGACTGCCCATCGTCATGACGATCGGAAACCGAGCCATCGGCGCGCCGATCAACATTTGGAATGACCACAGCGACTCAATGGCGTTGAAGGACGCCGGATGGATCCAGCTGTTCGCCGAAAGCAACCAGGAAGCCGTCGATCTGCATATCCAGGCCTTCCGCCTGGCCGAGGAATTGAGTTGCCCGGTGATGGTCTGCGTCGACGGTTTCATCCTGACCCACGCCTACGAGCGCATCGATGTTCCAACCCAGGAAGAGGTCGACGCTTTCCTGCCACCCTTTGAGCCGGTTCAGGTTCTCGACCCGACCGAGCCCTATTCGATAGGCGCCATGGTCGGGCCCGAAGCCTTTACCGAGGTGCGCTACCTCGGGCATCAGAAGCAGCTGCAGGCGTTACATCTAATTCCGGAAATAGCCAAGGTCTTCCAAGATGTCTTTGGCCGCGAAACCGGCGGATTGGTGCACCCCTACAGAACTGAGAACGCGGAGACTATGATCGTGGCATTGGGCTCTATTAACGGCACCATCAAAGATGTCGTCGACGCCATGCGAGAGTCTGGTACAGCCATAGGCTCGATCGGAGTTTGCTCGTTCCGACCGTTCCCGCTGGAAGCGCTTGCCAAGGCATTGGACGGCGCGAAGCGGGTGATCGTCGTCGAGAAAAGCTTGGCGCCAGGGCTCGGTGGCATGTTGACGTCAGACGTGCGTATGTCGCTGTTACGCCAAGCCATCCCTGTGCACACGGTGATCGCCGGGCTCGGCGGGCGTCCGGTGACAGGGGTGTCGCTCACGGCGGCGTTTGAGCTGGCGGTCAATGACCAATTGGAAGATGTGCATTTTCTCGACCTAGACCATGCCGCCATTGAACATGAGGTCGAGCGCTCCCGCCTGACGCGCAAATCCGGGCCGACGGCGGAAAACATACTGCGTCGCCTCGGCTCCGGGGTTTGAGGGAGGGATCAATGAGCGACACATCCGCCACCCAACGGGTCAAGTTCTATCAGACCGGCACCCACACAGTTGGCAATCGTCTCCTGGACGAAGCCGACCGAACGGTGCAGGCGAGCATGGAGCGGGCCAACGCCATTACCTCGGGGCATCGCGCTTGCCAAGGTTGCGGCGAGGCCCTGGGCGCTCGCTACGCACTCGACTCGGCCATGCGCGCTACGGAAGGCAAACTGGTAGCCGTCAACGCGACCGGTTGTCTGGAAGTTTTCACCACCCCGTATCCGGAAACCTCATGGCAAATTCCATGGCTGCACTCGTTGTTCGGCAACGCACCGGCCGTGGCTGCAGGGGTCGCGGCGGCATTCCGCGTAAAGGGCCGTGAGGACGTCCGCGTCGTGGCGCAAGGCGGTGATGGTGGTACCGCAGACATCGGGTTCGGCTGCCTGTCCGGAATGTTCGAGCGCAACGATGATGTGCTCTACATCTGCTACGACAACGAGGCTTACATGAATACCGGCGTGCAGCGATCAAGCGCCACGCCGCCCGCCGCCCGGACAGCAACGACACCGGCAGTCGGCGACGCACCCGGCAACGTCTTCGGGACCGGCAAGAACCTGCCCTTGATCGCGATGGCGCATAACATTCCCTATGTTGCAACCGCGTCGGTGGCCAACTTGCACGACCTGGAGGCCAAGGTCGAAAAGGCCATGGGCATGCGCGGCGCGCGCTATATCCATGTCATGGTGCCTTGCCCGCTGGGTTGGGGTTCAGCATCCGACGCGACCATCAACCTGGCGCGCATGGCGGTCGAGTCGGGCTTATTTCCGCTGTTCGAAGCGGAGCACGGCGCGGTCACCAAAACCAACAAGATCCGCCACCAGATCCCAGTTGCTGACTATTTGAGGCCGCAATTGCGGTTCGCTCACTTATTCAAGAAAGACCGCGAGAATACGGAAAGCCTGCAACGCATCCAGCGTATGGCGGATGCTAATATCAAGCGTTTCGACTTGCTCGAAGACGGGGGATCGGCGCAATGACCATGACCCCACCCTTCGCCATCACCCTTGATCCTGGGACCAGCCTGGCTAACGAAACCGGTTCATGGCGAACCGAGCGCCCGGTATATCTCGACCGAATGCCACCCTGTAACAACGGCTGCCCAGCCGGCGAGAACATTCAGCAATGGCTGTATCACGCCGAGGCGGGAGACTATTTCACCGCCTGGCAGAAACTCATGGAAGACAACCCGCTGCCCGGTGTCATGGGTCGGGTGTGTTATCACCCCTGCGAAAGCGTCTGCAACCGTGCCCAATTGGACGAAGCCGTCGGCATCCACGCGGTCGAACGTTTCCTCGGGCGCCAAGCTTGGGAACAAAAATGGACACCCGAGTTTACCGCCGAGCCGTCCGGCAAACGGGTCCTGGTGGTCGGTGCCGGACCAAGCGGGCTCAGTGCCGCCTACCACCTAACCAGGCTCGGGCACGCTGTCACCGTCCGCGAGGCAGGGCCTATGGCTGGCGGTATGATGCGCTTCGGAATTCCCAAATACCGCCTGCCGCGCGATGTGCTCGACTATGAAATTCAGCGCATCCTCGATATGGGCGTGGAGTTACAGCTGAACACCACGGTCGACGACATCGAGGCTGCCTTCACCCAAGAAGGCTTCAACGCCGTGTTTGTCGCCGTCGGCGCGCATCTCGCCAAGCGTATCAACATCCCGGCAAATGCGGCGGGCAAGATACTGGATGCGGTCTCCGTCTTGCGCGACATGGAAACCGGGGCCGAACCGCCGCAGTTGGGCCGCCGGGTTATCGTCTACGGTGGCGGCAATACCGCGATGGACGTGGCGCGAACCACCAAGCGGCTCGGTGCAGACGACACGATGATTGTCTATCGCCGCTCACGCAACGAGATGCCGGCGCATGATTTCGAGGCCAGGGAAGCCGAGGAAGAAGGCGTGATGATCCACTGGCTCCGCACCATCAAGTATATCGATGAGACCACCTTCACCGTGGAGAAGATGGAGATCGACGAGGCCGGTCGACCACAACCCACCGGGGTTGTGGAAACCATTGAGGCCGACACGCTTATTTTGGCGCTTGGCCAGGATGTGGATACGTCGTTTCTCGAAAACGTGGCGGGCGTTGAGTTGGCTGGCGATGGCGTGGTCTCGGTCAACGATCAAATGATGACCGGGCGCGACGGGCTTTTTGCCGGCGGGGACATGGTGCCGTCCGAGCGTACGGTCACCGTGGCGGTCGGTCACGGCAAAAAAGCGGCTCGGCATATCGACGCGTGGCTCCGGGACACACTCTTCGAGAGCGCTGAGAAGCCCGAGCTGTCCAAATTCACGGACCTCAACACGTGGTACTACGACGATGCGCCACGGGCGATACAACCGACGCTCAACCTGGTTCGCCGACAATCGGGCTTTGACGAAATCCTGCAGGGTCTGACAGAGGACAATGCGCTATTCGAGGCACGCCGCTGCCTGAGCTGCGGTAACTGCTTCGAGTGCGATAACTGTTACGGCATATGCCCGGACAATGCCGTCGAAAAGCTTGGCCCGGGCAACCGGTTCGCGTTCAAGTACGACTACTGCAAGGGTTGCGGGATCTGCGCCACGGAGTGTCCTTGCGGTGCCATCAAAATGATGGCCGAGGAGATCTGAGTCCGTGAACCGGACCCATGATCGAACGAAAATTAGAAAACAAATTCATCCACTCGACCCACGAAACCTTGATGCAAGTCAACGCATGGCCGTTGTCCGATGGGTACTATTCTGGGAAATACATTGCTAATAGAGAAGAGGCTCGTGAAAAATGGGCCAGAACTCAGAGTTAGAACACAACGAAAAAAATAAGCCCGGTTCAGGAACGCGCCCTGAAAGTGGCGCGCAGACGTTCAAAATCGTCGCACGCGAAGATTTTTCCGACACCACGTTTCTTCTCGAAATTCTCCACCCCATGTTGGCCAGAGCGGCGCGGCCGGGTCAGTTCGTCATCGTCATGCCGAGCGAGGTCGGTGAACGTATCCCGCTCACGCTTGCCGATTTCGACCGCGAGGCCGGAACCATCACACTTGTCATCCAAGCCACCGGCAAGACGACGAAGGACATGCAGCAAAACCTTGCGGTGGGCTCCAGTTTCTTCAGCGTCGTCGGCCCCATGGGCGCGCCGAGCGACATCCGCGATCAACGCAAGGTGATCTGTGTCGGTGGTGGGCTGGGTGTAGCGCCAGTATTTCCGCAGGCCCGCGCCTTCAAGGAGAAGGGCGCCTATGTGATTGGTGTCGTCGGCTTTCGTTCTCAATCGATGGCCTTCTGGCAAGCCAAGTTCGAGAACGTTTGCGACGAATTCCTGATCTGCACCGATGACGGTTCGGCCGGTCTCAAAGGGTTGGTGACCGAAGGCATAAAGTTGGCCATCGCAAAACACTCTGATATCGACGAGGTCGTCGCCATCGGGCCGCCGATCATGATGCAAGCATGCGCCGAAACAACACGCCCGCATGCCATCAAGACCACCGTCAGTCTCAACCCGATCATGGTCGACGGCACCGGGATGTGTGGCGGGTGTCGGGTCAAGGTCGGCGACAGGATGAAGTTTGCTTGCGTCGATGGGCCTGACTTCGATGGCCATGCGGTCGATTTCAACGACCTCGTGAACCGGCTGCATCGGTTCGCCGACGAAGAAAAAGCGGCAATGGCGAAATGGTCGGAGACCTGCCGGGCGAGGGTATAGCGATGGCAAAGAAAACGATCCGGACCATCCCACAAGAACGAACACCGATCCCAGTACAAGCGCCGGCAAAACGCGCGCGGAACTTCTTGGAAGTATCACTCGGGTACCGGGTCGAGGACGCCTTGAACGAGAGCGAGAGATGCCTGATGTGCCCGGAGGCCGCGTGCACGCTCGGCTGTCCCGTGGCGATCGATATTCCAGGCTTCATCCAGAAGATTATCGAAAAAGACTATCGCGGCGCCTATGACGTGATTGGCCAATCCAATCTGCTTCCGGCGATATGCGGGCGGGTCTGTCCGCAGGAGGACCAGTGCGAGGGCGTTTGTCCGGTCGGCGACACCCTGGAGCCGGTTGCGATCGGGCGGCTCGAAAGATGGATCGGCGACTTGGCCATCGAAAAAGGCTGGGCCACTCGGCCCCATATCGAACCCAACGGGTTTCGGGTCGGCATTGTCGGATCAGGCCCGGCCGGTATCGCGTGTGCGGCGGATATGGCCAAGGCCGGGTGCGATGTCACCATCTATGAGGCGTTTCACAAACCAGGCGGCGTGCTGCGATACGGCATCCCCCAATTCCGCCTCCCCGACGCGGTGATCGATGCCGAGATCGATAATCTCACCAAACTCGGTGTCAGGATCGAATGCAACACGTTGGTCGGCCGGCTGTTCACGATTGAGCAAATGATCGACGAGTTGGGCTACCACACAGTCTTTATCGGCACCGGCGCCGGATCCCCTCGTTTCATGGACATTCCCGGAGAATTTCTGAACGGCGTGCTCTCGGCCAACGAGTTGTTGACCCGGTGCAATCTGATGCATGCGGGGGAGTTCCCGACTTACGATACGCCGCTGCATCTTGGTCGCAAGGTCGCGGTCATAGGGGCCGGCAATACCGCGATGGACGCGATGCGGATGTCGCTTCGGTTGGGAGCCGAGAAGGTCTATTGCATTTACCGCCGAACCAAGGCCGAGAGCCCTGCCAGGGCAGAGGAAATCGAACACGCGGAAGAAGAAGGCGTGGATTTCCATTGGCTGACGGCGCCAGTTGAGATCCTGGGTGACGAAAACGGAAACACACGCGGCATGCGATGCGTCCGAATGGAACTCGGCGAGCCGGACGACTCCGGCAGGCGACGCCCAGTGGTGATCGACGGAAGCGAATACGATTTCGACGTCGACATGGTTGTCTTCGCAATCGGCACCAGCGCCAACCCAATCATCGGACACACATCCAAGATCGCGCTGAATGAGCGCGGCTTTATCGGGGTCGACGAGACACTGGCCACATCCATGGCCGGGGTCTATGCCGGCGGCGATATCGTCACTGGCGGCGCGACCGTGATCCTGGCCATGGGAGCCGGCCGCAAGGCTGCGCGCGCCATGCGGGACTACTTGGGGATACGCGATAGCGCGGTGGTTTATGGCGACGCCGATGATCACGACGATGTCGCATTGTTCGGAATGAGGCCGACGGAGAAAAACTTCGTCCGCCTCCAACTGACCTAGATCGAGGTCCGGGAGCAGAAAATGAACACCCAGTTCCCAGAGACCCTCCAGCAAGGGCCGGCAGACGTGACATCGCCCCCTTTGCCGGCCGCGCCCGAGGGTATTGCTCGGGCATCGCGTCAACCCGGCAAGTCCGTGTTCTTGAATGAACACATCGTTGAGATCGTGAGTGACTCCGGAGAAGGCGCACAACGGTGCGGCCAATCCTTCGGATCGATCGCGGCTCGAATGGGAAACGGAACCTGGACCGTTGAAATCATCCCGGCCGAAATCCAACCACCGGCGCGCAGCATAGCCGGAGCCAGCGGTAATCGTGTCAGATTGGCGTCGCGGCCCGTAACCAACGGCGGTGACGAAGCTGACTTGGTCGTCGCCTTTAACGAACAAGTGCTTTTGAAGCGGGTGCAGGAAGGTGAATTGAAGCCTGGCTGCGTGGTGCTTATCGAAAACAAATGGCGGACAGACCGGAATGACGAGATCGCCGCCACCTACCTCCGTACATTCGATCGCTTGATCGCCGACGGTTACGACGTCCACGAAATTCCAATGGAGGTCGAGTGCCTCCGGTATGTTGACAATCCCGGGCGCGGCAAGAACATGTTCGCTCTTGGAGTTCTGTGCCACGTCTATTGCTTCGACCTGCAAGTCGCCCGCAAGCAAGTCGCGTTCATATTCGCCAAGAAAGACAGCGCGGTTGTCGATAGTAATATCCGGCTGTTGGAAGCGGGTTACGAATGGGCCGAGACGAACCTGGATATCCGCTTCTACATCCCGCCGTCGGATGTGAGCAAACCGCAAATCGTCATCAACGGAAATATCGCGGTCGGCCTTGGGGTGATGGCTTCGGGCATGGAAGTTTGCGCCATGTACCCGATCACACCAGCGACCTCGGCGTCTCACTATCTTAGTGATGTCTTCGCGAACGTTGGCGGCGTCGTCCATCAGGCGGAAGACGAGATCGCCGCTTGTGCATTCGCTATCGGTTCCTCCTATGCCGGAAAATGCGCGGTTACGATCACCTCTGGTCCGGGCTTCGCGCTAAAGCAGGAAACCATCGCTCTGGCGGTAATGGCGGAAATCCCACTTGTCGTGGTCAATGTTCAGCGCGGTGGTCCAAGCACCGGTCTGCCGACCAAGGTGGAACAGGGAGATCTGCTGTTCGCATGCTTCGGTGGCCACGGCGACACGCCGAAAGTCGTGATGGCGGCATCGGGTATCGAGGATTGCTTCTACTCGATAATAACGGCCCGCAAGATTGCCGAAACCTTCAACACCGTTGTCGTTGTATTGACGGACGCCAGTCTCGCGTCCGCGCAGCAACCGATCCCAAAACCCGAGATCGACACAGACTGGTTCGCGCCTCCAATCGACCAGAACGCCGTTCCCATCGACGCCAAGCCCTACGATTGGGATGCGACGACCGGGCTCGCCCAACGCTTCATCCCCGGACAACCCAATGGCATGCATTGTCTGACCGGTCTTGCCCATGATCGCTTGAGCCACGTCGCCTATGAGCCGGAAACCAACCAAGAGGGGCTCAGAAGCCGCAGCTTGAAGATCGCCACTCTGCAAAAAACCCTGAAGACGCCAACCGTCTTCGGTGAAAGTGATGGCGAGATGCTTATCGTTGGCTGGGGAAGTACTAAGGGCGCCATCGAGGAAGCGGTTGAGTGTCTCCGAGCGGAAGGCCGAAGGGTTTCTTCGCTGCACCTGAAATTCTTGCATCCGATGGCCGCCGGCATTCGCGAGATCCTGCAGTGTTTCGACCAGGTCATGACGATCGAGAACAACTGGTCGGACAGCTATGAGAACGATGTCATAGACGCTGACAATCGCCGGTATTCCGAGTTGGCCTGGCTGCTGCGCGCGCGTTTTCTGATCGATGTCGATTGCTGGTCCGAGGTCAAAGGCCAGCCCCTCAAACCCAACACCATCGTCACTGCGGTTCGGAAAAAATTAGGTCGCAAGAAGACACAGCGGAAGGGGATATGACAATGTCCACATCTCTCCCTCATTGCCTGCTTGGTACGCTCGAAGACGAGCATGTCCTCGACGATTACAAAAGCGCCATGCCGCGTTGGTGCGTCGGCTGCGGCGACAACGCGGTCCTCGCCGCGGTCCAACGACTGTGCCGGGACGAGCAACTGCGGCCGGAAAAGACCGTTTTCGTGTCCGGGATAGGCTGCTCCAGCCGGTTCCCACATTACATGCACACCTACGGCTTCCACGGTCTCCATGGACGGGCGTTTCCGATTGCCGAGGGCATCAAACTACGGCGGCCCGACCTGCATGTCTTTGTCGTTACCGGTGATGGCGACTGTTGCAGCATTGGCGCGGCACATTGGATCCACGCCATCCGTTACAACATGAATATGACAGTGTTGTTGCTGGATAATGGGGTCTACGGATTGACTAAGAATCAGGCCTCGCCCACCTCACCGCAA
>JABIRP010000016.1 GCA_018699735.1 Rhodospirillaceae bacterium
GACATCGAGTGCGGTGGTCGGCTCGTCTGCAATCAGGATATCTGGGTCGTTTGCCAGCGCCATGGCGATCATCACACGCTGGCGCTGGCCGCCGGAAAGCTGGTGCGGGTAGGAGGCGAGCCGGGTTTCGGGATCGCGGATGCCGACCAGGTCGAGCAACTCCAACGTCCGCGCCCGCGCCGCGCGCTCGCCGAGGCCCTTATGCAGGACCAGGGTTTCGTTGATCTGCTTCTCGACCTTGTGCAGCGGGTTGAGCGAGGTCATCGGCTCCTGGAAGATCATTGAGATCCGGTTGCCCCGGATCTCCCGCATGGTCGGCTCGTCAGCACCGACCAGTTCCTGGCCATCAAAGACGATCGAACTGCCCGGCGAGTGCCGTGCCACCGGATAGGGCAGCAGCTGCAGGATGGAAAGCGCTGTCACCGACTTGCCGGAGCCGCTCTCGCCGACCAGGGCCACGGTCTCGCCCTTGTCCAGCGTGAGGGCCGCACCCTTAACCGCCTCGACCGTGTTGTCCTGGGTCTCAAACGTGACATCCAGACCACGGATTTCGAGCAGCGCGCTCATCGGAAGGTCTTCCTTGGATCAAAGGCATCTCGCACCGCCTCGCCGATAAACACCAGCAGGCTCAACATCAGCGCCAACGTGAAGAACCCGGTCAACCCGAGCCAGGGCGCCTGGAGGTTGTTCTTGCCCTGGTTCAGAAGTTCCCCAAGCGAGGGAGACCCCGGCGGCAATCCGAAACCGATGAAATCGAGGCCGGTCAGCGTCGTGATCGAGCCGTTCAAGATGAACGGCATGAAGGTCAGGGTGGCGACCATGGCATTGGGCAACACGTGCCGGAACATGATGGTGCGGTCCGTGACGCCGAGCGCCTTAGCAGCGCGCACGAAATCGAAGTTGCGGGCGCGCAGGAACTCCGCCCGCACCACGCCGACCAGGGCGGTCCAGCTGAACAGCAGCATTAGCCCCAAGAGCAGCCAGAAGCTCGGCGTCAGGATGCCGGCCAGGATGATCAGCAGGAAGAATACCGGCATGCCGCCCCAGATCTCGAGAAAGCGCTGGAAGAACAAGTCGACCAGGCCGCCGTAATAGCCCTGAACAGCCCCCGCCAGAACGCCAATGATCGAACTGAAAATCGTCAACACGAGACCGAACAATACTGAGATTCGAAATCCGTAGATAACGCGTGCCATCACGTCCCGCGCCTGATCGTCAGTGCCTAGCCAGTGCCGCGCATCGGGTGAGGACGGCGCGGTTCGGCCTAAATTCTTATCGACGGTGTCGAAGGCGAACCGAACCGGCGGCCAGATCATCCAGCCATTCTCAGCGATCAGTTCCTGTACGAAAGGATCGGTGTAATCGGCCTCGGTCGGGAAGTCGCCGCCGAAGGTGGTTTCGGGATAGTTCACCAGCACCGGCGAGTAGATACCCCCGTCGAACCCGACAAGAACGGGTTTGTCGTTGGCCACGAACTCGGCAAAAAGCGTGACGAAAAAGAGTACGAGGAAAATCCAGAGCGACCAGAAACCACGCCGGTTGCGGGTAAAGTTCTCGATCCGTCGCCGATCAAGCGGGCTGACGCGCATTCCCAGAAATCGACCCTGGCTGGTTTCTTCGGCTACCACCGCCACGCCTCAGCCCTCACGACTTTCGAAATCGATGCGCGGATCGATCGCCACATACATCAGGTCTCCGATCAGCCCCATGAGCAGGCCGAACAACGTGAAGAAATAGAGCGTTGCGAACATGATCGGGTAGTCGCGGCCGATAACGGCCTCAAACCCAAGCAGGCCCAGTCCATCGAGCGAGAAGATGATCTCGATCAACATGGAGCCTGTGAACAACACACCAATAAAGGCCGATGGGAAGCCAGCGATGACGATCAGCATGGCATTGCGGAACACGTGACCATAAAGCACGCGACGTGGCGCCAAGCCTTTCGCCTTAGCCGTGGCGACATACTGCTTGTTGATCTCCTCCATGAAAGAATTCTTGGTCAACATGGTCAGGCTGGCGAAACCGCCGATGACCATGGCCGAGACCGGCAAAACCATGTGCCAGAGATAATCCAGCGTCAGCTCGATCCAGGTCATGTCTTGCCAGTTGGACGAAACAAGACCGCGTAACGGAAAGATTTGCCAAAAACTACCGCCAGCGAATAACACCACCAGCAATATGGCGAACAGGAAACTCGGGATTGCGTTGCCGATTATGACGACCGCGCTGGTCCATACATCGAAGCGTTGGCCGTCGCGCACCGCCTTGGCAACGCCGAGCGGGATCGAGATCATATAGACCAGCAGCGTGGTCCAGATGCCAAGCGATATTGAGACCGGCATCTTTTCGATGACCAACTCGACCACCGAGCGATCCTTGAAGAAGCTGTCGCCGAAATCGAAAACCAGATAGTTGCGCATCATCATCAGGAAACGTTCATGCAACGGCTTGTCGAAGCCGAACATGGTCTCGATTTCCTTGATGATCTCGGGGTCGAGCCCACGGGCGCCGCGATACGAGGAATTTCCACCCGCATCGCCAGCGCCCTTCGCAGTGCCGGGCCGGCTGCCGGTCTCTTTGGTCTCGCCCTGTCCGCCACCGGTAAAGCGCGCCGTCGCATCGACCCCGGTGCCTTGGATTTGCGCGATCATCTGCTCGACCGGGCCGCCGGGTGCGAGTTGCACCACGGAAAAATTGATCACCATGATCGCGAATAGCGTCGGCACGATCAGCAGCAGGCGTTTGAGAATATAGGCTAGCAAGGCTGGTGGCTCCCCACCCCACGGCCAAACCCAATACCGTTTCCCGGCCGACCAATGGGAGAGCCGGGATCTCGCGGGGAGCACTCTCCGAATCGAGATCCCGGTCTTGGCTGCGCCAAACCGGGAAGCGGTGCTGAGGGGTTCGAAACGGACAAATTCACCCGGCCAATCGTCATTCCCGCGAAGGCAGGACTCCAGGCCGACCCATCCGGCGAAGATCTGGATCCCCGCCTACACGGGGATGACGGTGAGGGTGGCGCTTTCGTCACAATCAACCTCAATTCCTGCTCCCCATTCCTCGGCCAAACCCAATACCGTTTCCCGGCCGACCAACGGGAGAGCCGGGATCTCGCGGGGAGCACTCTCCGAATCGAGACCCGGGTCTTGGCTGCGCCAAACCGGGAAGCGGTGCTGAGTGCGCTGTCGTCACAATCAACCTCAACTCTTGCTCTTCTTCCGCCAGGTCTTGACCGCGGCTTCCCTCTCCGGGTCGATCCACCAAGTGGTCGGGAAGCCGGTCGAGTATTTGGCGAGCTGCTTTGGGCGGCCGAACTTGTTCCAGTAGATGATGCGGGCCACCCGGATGTGGAAATGCGGGATCACGTAATGTCCCCAGAGCAGCACCCGGTCCAGCGCCCGCGTGCGGTTGATCAGGCTCTCGCGGTCGGGCGCCTGGATTACCATCTCGATCAATTGGTCGACGACCGGGTCGGCAATGCCCATCACGTTGCGGCTGCCCTGAACATCGACCTTGCTCGAATGCCAATAGTCGCGCTGCTCGTTGCCGGGCGAGAGCGATTGACCAAAGCCGGAAACCACCACGTCGAAATCGAAATCGTCGAGACGGCGCTGGTATTGCGCCGTATCCACGGTGCGCACGCTCATATCGACGCCGAGCCGTTCCAGGTTTTTCTTGAACGGCAGCACCAACCGCTCAAATGCCGGAGAGACCAGCAACGTCTCAAACGCCATTGCCTCTCCCGCCGCATTACGCAGCTTGCGATCCTTAACCACCCATCCGGCCTCGCCGAGCAGTTTCAGAGCCTTACGCAGATTGCGCCGGTTATTGCCGGACCCATCGGTCTTCGGCGCCTGGTATTCTGTGGTGAAAACCTCATCCGGCACCTGGCCTTTGAACGTCTCCAGGATTTTCAACTCAGCGCCCGTCGGCAACCCGGAGGATGCGAGCTCCGAGTTCGAGAAGTAGCTGTTGGTGCGGGTATAGGCGTCATACATGAGGGTCTTGTTCGACCACTCGAAATCCCAGGCATGAGCCAAAGCCTGGCGCACTTTCGGGTCCTTGAACATTGCGCGCCGGGTGTTGAAGGCGAAACCCTGCATGCCGGTTGGGTTCTCTTGCGGCACCTCCTCCTTGATCACGGCCCCTTTGGTGAGCGCTGGAAAGTCAAAGGCCGTGGCCCAACGTTTGGAAGAGTTCTCGGAGCGGAAATCAAAGGCACCGCCCTTGAAGGCCTCGGTCGCCACTTCGCGGTCGCGGTAGTATTCGTAGCGCAACTCATCGATATTGTTGGTGCCACGATGCACAGCCAGATCTTTGCCCCAATAATCGGTGACGCGCTCATAGACAATCGAGCGGCCGGCCTCGAATTCCTTCAGACGGTAGGCCCCACTGCCGAGCGGTGGCTCCAGGGTCGTCTTGCCGAACTCGCGGCTCTCCCACCAATGCTTTGGCAACACGGTTAGCTCTGCCACGATCAGCGGCAACTCGCGGTTGGTACTGCCCTTGAAGCGGAATGTGACCTGACGCGCGCCGGTTTTCTCGGGCTTGTTCACCTCGCCATAATAGGCGCGGTAGAACGGATGGCCCTTGGTGGTCAATGCCTCGAAGGTCCAGATCACATCTTCGACCGTCACCGGTTTGCCGTCATGCCAGCGCGCATCCGGGTGCAGGTTGAAGGCGACCCAGGCGCGGTCATCGGGCATGGTGATGCTCTCGGCCAGAGATCCATATTTGGTGAACGCTTCATCGGAGGAACTGCTGGCAAGGTTATCGTAGAGCAGACCAATGCCGCTGGCCGCCTGGCCCTTCAGGATAAACGGGTTGAAGCTGTCATAGGTGCCGAAGGCCTCCAGCAACACCTTGCCACCCTTGGGTGCTGTCGGATCGGTGTAGTCGAAATGCTTGAAGCCGGCCGGATATTTGGGTTTGCCATGCATTGCGATGGCGTGCACCGGCTTGATCTCTTGCGCGCTGGCAACGCTGGCCGTGACGGGTGTAAGCGCCGACGCACCGGCAGCCGCCGCAAGCACGTTGAATTCCCGGCGAGTGAAGCTCTTCATGTCGCGGTATTCCCCCGAAGGTTCTGCGTTCGATCAACCTACTAGCATTACCATGAAAGCGGCAATTTCGTGACGCCTTTGCGACGATGTAAATCGATGATTGAGAGAGAGGGGTTGCCTCAGACCGGCGCCGGCCCCGTGCTGGCCCGCACCCGCAGTTCAGCGCCCAGCACAATCGGTTCTGTCGGAGCTGGTTTGCCGGCAAGGATGTCGACCAGGACGCCCATGGCCGTCTCACCGATCAGGCGGCGAGGCTGATGAACTGTCGTCAGCGAAGGATCATAGACCTCGGCGAAGGTAAGGTCGTCGAACCCGATGACCGAGATGTCGCCTGGAACAGTCAATCCTGCCGCCTTGATCTCCTGGATCGCCCCCATCGCCATCTCATCGTTCGAGCAGAACACCGCTGTCGGATGCTCGGTCCGTCGCAACAACTCTCGCATCGCAGCAGCGCCCGACGCGATTGAGAAATCACCATTGACGACTACGTCCGCATCCAGCCCGGCCGCTTGCAATGTGCGCGCGGCGCCGCGCGATCGGTCCACGGTTAGAATATTTACGGGCGGGCCGGCAATTTGTGCAATCCGACGATGACCAAGTTCGATCAGATGCCTGATCGCATCCTGCGCCGCCAAGTCGTTATCAATCCGCACGGTCGGCAATTCAGAATCTGGAATACGCTCGCAGAGCACGACCAGGGGCGGCAATTTGACGGCTCTGCCGTTTCCATCCGGCGCCCGTCCATTCAGCAACAACAATCCGTCGGCCTGATTGCCTTGAACAAAGTTCGCGAAGTTGTTTTCGCGCACAGGGTCGTTGTCGGTGTTGCCGATCAAAATGTTGTAGCCATTCGCCGTCGCGACTTCCTCGATCCCGGCCAGGATCTCGCTGAAGAACGGATTTCCGATATTGGGTACCAGCACAACGATCATTCGGGTCTTTTGCCGCCGCAGATTGCGCGCCATGGCGTTGGCGGTATAGCCGGTCTGTTCGATCGCGGCGGTGACCTTGTCGCGAGTGTCACGGCTGACCACGTCCGGCTTGCCAAGCGCCCGGCTGACCGTCGCGATCGAAACGCCGGCAATCCGGGCCACATCCTCGATCGTTGTCTTTTGCGCCATAGTGCGTTCGGCCTGCCATTTTGGAAGGAAAATAACCTCATCATTTTATTGAATAAAAATCACATGTAAACGTTTACACGTTGAATGAAAAGGTTTACAGATACCTTCGACTTCAGTTTTACGCTTCGTGCTGCGCCCTTCCGGCCTTCGCGAGGTGGAGTTTCCCGGTAGACTGGGGCGCGTCCAACATGGTGGCGGACGCGCCCCATCTTTTTTTCATAAATCGATCGATATCTGGGCGGACATCTCAGTTCACTCAATATCCCACACGTCATCCCCGCCTACGCGGGAATGACGGAATACGCCGCTATAGATCTCTACGCGCCTTGCAGCAGCTTCAA
>JABIRP010000146.1 GCA_018699735.1 Rhodospirillaceae bacterium
ACATCATCGTGCCGGTCTTCGGTATCGTCGCTCTTGGCTGGGGCTCGGCACGGGTTGGCTGGTTTCCCGATTGGGCGACCCGGGGGCTGTCGCATTTCGTGTTCAACTTCGCCATTCCGGCAATGTTGTTCCGCACCTTGGCTTCGCAAGAGTTACCGGACCCGATAGAGTGGGGACATCTGCTGTCTTACTATGGCGGCGCTTACGCGTCTTGGTTGTTCGGTCTGTTGGGCGGGCTCTATATCTTCCGCAGAGACTTTGCGACCGCTGCCGTTGGCGGCATGGGCGGGGCCTTCTCGAACACCGTTCTGCTTGGCATACCGCTGGTGCTGACGACGTATGGCGAAGCGGCGACATTACCGCTTTTCCTGGTCATTGCCTTCCATTCGACGCTGCTTGTGACCACGGCGACGATCCTGTGTGAGGCCGGGCGTGGCAAGGGGCGTGGAATGCGCGAGTTGCCGGTGAACGTCGCGCGCGGCCTGGTCACCAATCCGATCGTCATGGGGCTTTTGGCCGGGATCATCTGGAATTTGGCCGGTTGGCCACTTCCCAAGGCTTTGGATCAACTGACGGAGACGCTTGGGCGCGCGGCACTGCCATGCGCGGTTTTCTCCATGGGGGCCTCGCTCGCCGCTTATCGGATCGCTGGCGCCCTTGTCGAGGCTGGCTTTGGTGTTCTGCTGAAACTTTTCGTGCATCCAGCCCTGGTCTTTGTGCTCGCGACCTATGTCTTTCGGCTCGACCCGCTTTGGCGCGATGTGGCGGTGATCCTGGCGGCGCTACCGGTCGGCGTGAATGTCTATCTGTTCGGCCAGCGCTATGAGGCGGGGGCCGGCACGGCGGCAACCGCTATGTTACTCTCGACACCGGTGTCGGTGCTGAGTTTGGCAGCATTGCTCGCGTGGCTTGGTGCACGGTGACGGGTTGCAATTTTGTGAGATTTTAGCAATGTGAGAGTTAGCGCTCTTGGCGGAGGCCCAGCGCTCTTGGAGGATGACATGTCGATTGCTCAAGCTGTTGAAACCGGTGACGAGGTCCTGCTGCGCGAAGATCGCGGGCGGGTGGCCTGGCTGACGCTCAATCGCCCGGATGCCTTCAATGCGCTCTCGACCGAACTCCTGACCGCTCTGATTGAGGCTTTGGGCGATATTGCTCAGGACAAGAGCGTCCGGGCCGTCGTGCTTGGCGCCAATGGTCGGGGATTTTGTGCCGGCCACGATATGAAGCAGCTCAAGATCAATAATAACGCCGAGTATTATCGCGCAACCTTCAAGCTTTCCTCGCGGGTCATGCAAGGTCTCGTGGCCTTGCCGCAACCGGTTATAGCCCGCGTGCATGGATTGGCGACTGCGGCCGGCTGCCAACTCGTCGCGTCGTGCGATCTGGTGGTAGCAGCCGATGTCGCTAAGTTTGCCACGCCGGGCGTGAACATCGGTTTGTTCTGCTCGACCCCGATGGTCGCTATCTCGCGCGCCCTGCCACGAAAACAGATGATGGAGATGCTGCTGACCGGTGAAGCGATTGATGCGGACAAGGCGCGCGCATACGGGTTGGTCAATCGCGTGGCCTCACTTGAGACACTGGATGACGAGATCGCGAACCTAACCGATGTCATCCTCTCCAAACCGCCGTTGACGCTGAAGATCGGCAAGGAAGCTTTCTACAAACAGCTCGATATGCCGTTGGCCGACGCCTACGACTATGCCAGCGAAGTTATGACCCGCAATATGCTGATCGACGATGCAGTTGAAGGCATTGATGCGTTTCTTGAGAAGCGCGCGCCGAACTGGATCGACGTCTAGGTTCAAACGCATTACCGCCGGAAACAGTTCATGGCCGAGCCAAAGCAGATCGTCGCATTGCCATATGGTCGCCCTCTCGGCGATTTTGCACTCCAACTTGTTTGCGCGGCGTCAATTCAAGAAAGTGTCGAAAACTCTGTCTTGACCGTGGTTTGGCGACCGGACCGACCTTTCAAGAAACATCTGATTTCCATGCTGCCAAACGCTGCTGAAATGGCTGTCGACGGGTTGATTCCGGCCGATATATTTGATCCAGGACACGGCTCGGCGGTGGAGGTCAAACCCCCACATCAGATGATCATGCTCGCCGATTTGGTCCTGCCGCCCTGGATGCTTCGGGGTCGAATCCTCGCGGCATTGCCGAAAATCGCGACGCTGAATGCGCCAGAACTGGAACTGGATATGCCGGGAGACTGGCATGTCGTGGTGCATTGGCGGGAATCCGGCGCCCCCGGCCGCCCCGACACATTCCGAGACACAGATGCGGAACTCTGGGTTCAGATCATCGAATTCATCCGATCACTTGGTGGCAAAGTGGTTCGCATGGGGCATGAAGGCATGACACCGGTGGATTGCGACCTTGATCTTGCAGGCCAACCTTTCGAACATCAGGTTGAAGCGATCCGGCGCGCCAGGTTTTGTGTGATGGCCGCGAGTGGGCCGGCTTCCTTGGCATCGGCGATGGGGACCCCGATCTTGTTTTGTGGTTACCCTGGCGGCTGCGGAGTTTTTCACGGCCATGACATGGTAATTCCTTTGCGGTTTTGGGACCCCGCCGGCACCTATGTCCCGCGTCAAGCCGTGCTGGACAAGGGTTTGCTCGATGACGTGGCTTTGCCGGATTGGCGGGCAAGTGGTGGTCGGGTTGAAGCGGGAAGCTTCGAAGAAATTTGCGCCGGTATTGAGGCCATGATGGGCCGGGAAAGACAAACTGACCCTGGAACAACAGTCAAAGCGCTTGAAATTCCATTTCTCGATGCCGGACCGACAGCCATGCGTCCAGAGTTCTTTTGGCTAGATGAGTGAAGCCGCCGCCAAGCGGTCCATATGAAGAGGAATATCACGTCATGGCCGAATTGAGCCCTGTCGACCACGACACGTATAGCGACGATTACATTAAACGGATCCTGTCCGAGACACGGATAATTGCCATGGTCGGGGCCAGTCCAAATTGGTCCAGGCCCTCGAATTTCGCCATGAAATACCTTCAGGCCAAAGGATTTCGGGTGATCCCGGTCAATCCCGGTGTGGCCGGTAGGGAGATCCTGGGCGAGACGGTCGTTGCATCCCTGGCGGAAATCGCTGAGCCGATCGATATGGTCGATATCTTCCGCAACTCCAAGGACGCCGGCCCGATTGCAGACGAGGCGATCGCCATTGGCGCCAAAGTGGTGTGGATGCAACTCGGTGTGCGCAACGAAGAAGCGGCGGCCCGTGCTGAAGCCGCCGGGTTGCGGGTGGTCATGGACCGTTGTCCAAAAATCGAATTTTCCCGGCTGTATGGCGAGTTGTCTTGGCATGGGTTCAATTCGAATGTCATTTCCTCCAAGCGCCGAACGGTTGGCAAGGCGGAGGCACCGCGCCGAGACGGAGCGGATACCAAGGCAGGGTCCAACACCCAGAGAAAGCACGGGCTTGAGACCTTGGCCATCCACGCCGGAAACGCGCCGGACCCGACGACTGGCGCGCGTTCGACACCGATTTTCCAGACTACGGCTTATGTCTTCGATGACACCGATCATGCGGCCTCGTTGTTCAACCTTCAGACGTTCGGCAACATCTATGCACGGCTCTCCAACCCGACGGTTTCGGTGCTTGAGGAAAAAATCGCGAGCCTGGAGGGGGGCAGGGGAACGACCTGCACTGCCTCTGGCCATTCAGCCCAGATGCTGGCCTTGTTCGCGTTGATGCAACCGGGTGACCGCCTGGTTGCCGCAACCCGCCTTTACGGCGGCTCGATCACGCAGTTCGGAAAAACCTTCAAGAAGTTCGATTGGCATTGTGATTTCGTCGATATGGACGATTTTGGGGCTGTGCGCGCCGCAGCCCTGGATCCGAAATGCAAGGCGATCGTCGCTGAAAGCTTGGCAAATCCGGGCGGCGTGGTAACAGATATTGCGGGATTGTCGGAAATCGCGCGCGAGGCTGGTGTCCCCTTGATCATCGACAACACCATGGCAACGCCGTTCCTGTGCCGGCCGTTCGAACATGGGGCCGACCTGATTATCCACTCGACCACCAAGTTTTTGTCAGGGCACGGCAATGCCATGGGTGGGGCCGTGGTAGACAGTGGTCGGTTCGACTGGTTTCAGAACGACAAATTTCCATCGCTCTCCCAGCCGGAGCCGGCCTATCACGGGCTGACCTTTGCTGAGACTTTCGGCGATCTCGCTTTCACCACATACGGTCATGCGGTGGCGTTGCGCGATTTGGGGCCGACGATGGCGCCGCTCAATGCCTATCTGACGATCACCGGCATCGAGACGCTTCCTCTGCGGATGGCGCGGCATGTGGAGAATGCGCAGCGGGTCGCGGAGTTCCTGGATAGCCACCCAGCGGTTGCGTGGGTGTCCTATGCCGGGTTGCCGGCGAACCCGTACCACGATCTAGCCAAACGCTATCTGCCCGGCGGGGCGGGTTCGGTGTTCACTTTTGGGGTCAAGGGCGGTTACGAGGCCGGCAAGCGCTGTGTCGAGGCATGCGAGTTGTTTAGCCACCTCGCCAATATCGGCGACACCCGGTCGCTAATCCTGCACCCGGCCTCAACTACCCACCGCCAGCTCACCGAAGAGCAGCGTGAGGCCGCCGGAGCTGGCGACGACGTCATCCGCCTCTCGATTGGGATTGAAACGGCCGAAGACATCATGGCCGATCTGGACCAGGCGCTAGGCTGATACGCCCGCAACTACTTCGCCAACCCCTCCACGATCTCGGTGTTGGGCGTATGTCGGAAAATCTCGGGTGAGCAGATGACCTTAGTGTCGCGGCCGCCGCCACCAAGGATGACACTTTCTAGATCCATAACCCGTGCGTCGACCCAGAGCGGTAGGTCCTCGGGCAAGCCGATTGCGGTGACGCCGCCGATCTCCATACCGGTAATGGCGCGGGTTTCTTTCGGATCGGCGAAGGACACTTTTCGTGCGCCCAGTTTCTTGCGTACCACCTTGTTCACGTCCAGTCTGTTGACCGCCAGCACGACGCAGGCCGCGTGCTTCTTCTCGCCGGTCTTGGAAGCGACCAGAATGACGTTGGCCGATATCTCAGGCGCGTATCCGTAATGTTCACAGAACACGGCGGTGTCCGCGAGGGCGGGATCGCATGCGATGATCTCGTGGGTCACGCCGGAATCAGCGAGTATGGCGACGATAGTTGCGTTCGATTCAGTCATTCCGGTGAATCCTCCTTGTTGGCGGCTGAAGAATGCCACGATGCCTGCCCGTGGAAAAGCCGCCTAGCCCGTTCATGGTATGGTGGAACCTAAGTAAGCTGGGAGACCAAACCATGAAGTACCATCAACCCATTCGCGCAGTGTTGTTCTCAACGTTGGCGATTGTCGCATCCTTGAGTGTTTCCGAGAGCGACGCCAATGCGGCTAGTTCTGCGGCATTGGCCTGTCACTCGGTGGTCGATTTGGACGAGCGCGCCTTCTGTCAGGCTCGGACGACTGGCCGAAAGAGCTACTGCCACGTGATCAACAACAAGGACGGGCGCCTGTACTGTTATGCTGTTGTCACCCGGGATACTGGGTATTGCGCTCGAATCTCTGATCGCGATTTTAAGAAGCAATGTCGCAGAGATGCGCGTTGACAACAGTTGCGTTCATGTTGGGACGGCGATGATTGCTTCGCGGAATTCAAACAGCATAATGCGGTTCTTCGACAACCATGAGCCCGAGGTCCATGAAGCCGTTTGTCCGCCAGTTCCAAGGCACTGTCCCGACCATTCACCCCGAAGCCTTTCTTGCCGAGAATGCGGTTGTCATTGGTGACGTTGTGATCGGCGCCGATAGCAGTGTTTGGTATGGCTGTGTGCTGCGGGGGGATGACAATTTCATCCGTGTCGGTGAGCGCAGCAATATCCAGGATGGCACTATTGTTCACATCAATTCCGATGAGTTCTCGACAACCATTGGCAATGACGTGACGATTGGCCATGGCTGTATCATTCATGCCTGTGTTTTGGAGGATCGGTCGTTTGTCGGTATGGGTTCGACAGTGCTCGATGGGGCCGTAGTCGAAAGCGACGCGATGGTCGCCGCCGGATCCTTGGTGCCGCCGGGCAAAATTGTACGCTCCGGCGAGGTTTGGTCCGGTGTACCGGCCAAGTTCTGGCGTGAAATGCGGGACACTGACCGCGGAGAGGGTGCCCGGATCGCCGTTCACTACGCCGCACTTGCCCGCAAGTACAAAGCAGGATGACGCCGGGGTTACATTGTCAAAATTTCGTTGAGTCTCGAAATCGAGCTATAACCTATTGAAGGCCATAACTACGATCATCGCAGATCTGTATACGGTGAGAGTGCCTGAGGCTTGAGTTGGACATGAATGAAGACCCGTTTCGGATTTTTGCGCTACCGCACGCTCGTGCACTTGGTGATTTTATCATTCAAAACATCGTAGCTGCATCATTAAAGTCAAATTTTGAAAATTCGAGATTGTTTGTATATTATAGAGATGACAGGGATTATAAAAATCTAATAATAGAGTCGAATATTTATATAGATTACAAAATTAACACTAAAGGAACAAAGGGTTCTTTTCCTATAGACTTATTTGATCAGAATTCTGGTAGGCCGATACACTCTCCAGATCGTGAATTTTATGAAAAAATGGTTCATCGACCGGATCTGATTATTTCTCCTGCGACCATGAATGCGGCGGTGCTAAATACCCTCCCCAACACACCGAGGTTTGCGTTTCCAGAACGCCATGTATCAGTATTGACGGAACGCCTTCGAGAACATGGCGTGTCCCCTGATCGTTGGTTCTGTATTATGCATTGCCGTGATGAGTCGTACCCGTATCGCCCTGGCAATGACTTTCGAGATATGCCGCATGCCGACTTCATAGCGGTCGCCCGTTTGATCGTTGATGAACTCGGAGGGCAAGTCGTCCGAGTGGGGCATCCTGGAATGCGGCAGTTCCCGAAAATGAGCGGATTGCTCGACCTTTCGCGTGTCCCGGATTCATTTGCCCTACAAT
>JABIRP010000017.1 GCA_018699735.1 Rhodospirillaceae bacterium
CATTCTCCGATGTTTCCCGTGCCCTGGTAAAGGTATCCGTAGATCGAACCGAGTTCACCAGCGCTGTAGAGCCGTGAAATTGGCGTGCGATCGGGTCGGAGAATTTGACCCCTCTCATTGCGACGGGGGCCACCCTGCGTGTTCAGCATCGACGGTGACAGTTCGACCGCGTAGTAGGGCCCAGCCCCGAGCGGCGCGAGCATCAGCGTCCGCCCGAATTCCTCATCGGTGCCAGCCGCTGCCTGAACATTCCAACGCGCGACGGTCTGGCTCAGCGCCTCCGGGTCAAGTCCAACGGCAAAAGCCAGCTCCTCCACGGTCTCCCCCGTCTTGATCCAGCCTTTCCCGAGTTCGGCGAGGTTATTGTCGCTCCATTGGTAGCGCTCAACAATCTGGGTCCAACCGTGGCTCGGCGTCATGTCGTAGAGCGGGCCGGCACTCATCATTTCCTGATCGAAGATCATGTGCATCGGGCACGGGGCCGGGAGCGACCGCCAGGTGCCGTTGGCCGGCACCTTGCCGTGCCGGGTCTTGAACTTTTCGTCCGTGAAACGCCTGGCGTCGGGACCGACGACGATCATGCCGCCCAGGCCGACCTTTGAGAAGTGCAGCGCCTGCATCGAAAAACTCGTGGGGACATCCGGTACCTTTAGCGCCA
Source organism: Rhodospirillaceae bacterium (assembly GCA_018699735.1). Lineage (GTDB taxonomy): Bacteria > Pseudomonadota > Alphaproteobacteria > Thalassobaculales > Thalassobaculaceae > JABIRP01. The sequence continues at coordinate 659 of JABIRP010000017.1, forward strand.
TCGATGGGCCGGCGTAGTTGTTCATGTGCCAAAGATCGGCGCCGGCGGCGAGCGCCATGGTGATACCGTCGCCTTCGTTGTACGGGCTGCCCGAGGTGTAGCAATAGGGGACGCCGGGGAGATAGTCGCGGATCATCTCCTGATTGTTCTCGAAACCGCCGCAGGTAAGGATGACGGCCTTGCGGGCCTTCACGGTGACGCTCTCACCTTTCGTCTCGGCCCGCACGCCCAGAATTTCACCGGTGGCAGGATCCTGGATTAGCGCCCGCGCCGGGGTCTCGTAGCGGATCGGGATCGGACGGTCTTTGACCAAACTTTCAAAGCGTTTCCACGTCAGCGAATAGCCATAGGTCGGCCCGTCGTGGAACTTGTGGACGCAATCGGCGCCGGGCAAATCGGGAAATTCAATTCCAACCGGTTGGTGCTGGTGTTCCTGCGGGTCGCCACCGAGACCGGTGAGCCAATCATTGTTGAGGCACATCTCCTCTGACCACGCACGAACCATGGCTTCGGGCACCTCGTAGGGACCGCAAAGCGCCTTCAGATAGGCCGCCGCCTTCTCGGGTGTCGACGTGTTGAGATAGCCCTGTCCGGCGACCCGCGTGTTCCCACCCTCTTGGCCTTCTGGCGCCTTTTCCAGGATCACGACCTTTGCGCCGAGGTCGTGCGCCGTGACCGCTGCCGCGACCCCTGCACCGCCGAAACCCACAACCACGATGTCGGCCACGATGTCGGCCACCATGTCCCATTGTTCAGGTATCAATGTGGCTCCTCCGACAGGTCAAAATATCTTCCAATGCCCGGGATGCCGCAACTCCAGACGCTGTAACCCTGGTCACTTCACGCCGGGAAGCTAGCACCAAATTCCGGCTCTGTAACCGACGGGCCATCAATCCACCACCTCTGCCCAAGGATTGATGCAGGGCGGTTTGATCGGTGGTAAACCGGATATGGAATTGAATTGGGCTGCCTATTCATAGGGCGGTCGAGGGCTTATCCGCGCCCTCACCAAACCAGAAGTATTAAAGCCCAGAGGTATCGGAGATCTAGAATGAAGCCCGTCGCATCTAAGAACATAGATTTCATCAGTCACTCTGGAATGGATGGCAGAGGCGATGGCGTGCAGATCATGGTCCACCGAGGCCATGCCTATGTCGGTCACGGCTTCTCGAACGGCGTTTCTGTGCTGGACGTTCAAGATTTGAAGCAACCGAAAGTCGTGAACTTCATACCCTGCCCGGCAAACACGCGTGCAATTCATCTTCAAACCCATGAGGATCTGCTGTTCGCCGTCAATGGTCCCAGCGTGTGGACAATGCAGATGACTGCACAGGACTACTACGCCGGCCGCGCGGCCGACCATTTGAAAGGCGGAGAGGCAACCTACACGTCCGGGCTGCGGATCTACGATATATCCAAGCCCGCCACGCCAAGAGAAATCGGGTTCCTACCGATCGATGGTGTTGGCCCGCATCGCATTTGGTATGTCGGCGGGCGCTATGCTTATGTGTCGATCCACTTCGAGGATTTTTCGGACAACATCTTCGCCATCGTCGATGTCTCCGATCCAACCAATCCTGAAATCGTCGGGCGCTGGTGGATTCCGGGGATGTGGATCGGTGGCGGCGAAAAACCGAGTTGGCCGGAAGGCAAGCGCTTCGCTCTGCATCATGCCCTGGTGGACGGCAATATCGCCTATGGTGCCTGGCGCGACGGTGGATTGACAGTACTCGACATCGCCGACCCGACCGCACCGAAACTGCTCAAGCATCTGAACATGGACCCGCCGTTTGGCGGCGGCACCCACTCTCCCCTGCCCCTCAGCGATCGCGGCCTGTTGGTCTTGGCCGACGAGGCGACTTCGGCGAATTGCCAGGACGGTCGCCGATACATTTGGATGCTGGACGTACGGGCACCGGAGAACCCGATCAGTATCGCTGCTTTTCCGGAGCCATCCGAGGGGGATTACTGTGCCAAGGGCGGTAATTTCGGACCCCATAATTTGCACGAAAACCGGCCGGGCTCCTTTCAAAGCCAAGAGCTGATATTCGCCACGTATCAGAACGCCGGCGTTCGGGTCTACGATACCAAGGACCCCTTCAGACCGAGAGAGATCGCCTACTACGTTCCGCCCGACCCGACAACGATGATGGACCCACGGCCGGATCGCCCTCAGGTCATTCAATCTGCAGATTGCTATGTAAATCCAGAGGGCGTGATCTTCCTGACCGACCCCAATGCCGGGCTCAATATCCTGCAGTTCACCGGTTAAGCGGCGCGCTATCACTTTCGGCGCTGATCGGTCGGGCGAATTTTCTAATCTATTCGACCGCCTCTTTCGATCGGCTTTCGCGCAAATTTTCGCGCCGCCGGTCGCTTGCTGCGACATCGATCTCGGACCCCGATGGCCCGAAGACGACCCCATGGTGCTCGGCAACGTAGGCCGGAGAGACTTTCTCGTCTGCGAGATCGCGTTCGATCAGCACGTAATCCCGGTCCATCGGGTCCCCGTATCCGCCACCGCCGGATTGGAGATGCAGCATCACCGACCCGGCCGTTACGTCGAGTGTCGCCTTGCTCGGCAATTCGGAAGACTGCCCGTCCGGGTTGAGTACGTTACGGCAAGGTGCAGCGGGCAGCCCGCCGAAGAGACCATAGGGAAGATGCTCGTGACGGTCCGACCGGACCTGAAGCACCGCCTCCTTGGCCAATAACTTGTATTTGCGAACCAGGCCAAGCCCGCCGCGATACTTTCCGGCACCGCATGAATCTTCCCGAAATGCATAGGCTTCGACTTGGACCGGGAACCGAGCCTCAAGGGTTTCGGTGGGCAAATTCGACATGTTTTGCGATGGGTTGGTGACACCCTCGATGCCATCCTTATCGGCCCGTGCGCCCCAAGCGCCATTGATCATGTCGACCAACACGAAAGGGGTTCCGGTCTCGCGGTCGAAGCCGCCGATTGAGACGACCGTGTTGCCGCCCTCTCCGGCTGCGGTGACTTTGTCGGGGACGACCTTTGCCAATGCCCCCATCACCGTGTCGACAACCCGGTAGCCGGTCAGTGCTCGCGCGGCCACCGGTGCTGGCGACCTCGGATTAAGAATTGACCCTTCGGGCGCGGTGACGCTGATGCAACGGTAGACACCGGCATTGTTGGGCACATTTCGGCCGAGGGCGCAGCGGATGGTCAGATATGTAGACGACTTGGTAAAAGAGAAAGTTGAGTTGATGGCGCCTTTGACCTGCGGTGAAGAGCCGGCGAAATCGACCGTGATATGACCACCGTCCACGGTGAGGGCGCAACAAATTGGAAATGCCGTATCCGAAAAGCCATCGCCATCGATGTAGTCGGTGAAGCTGTAGGTGCCATCAGGCCAGGCTTTAATAGCGTCGCGGGTCAAGGACTCTGCGTAATCCATCAAACCATCGAAGTAATCGGAAATATCTTCCTCACCGTAGCGCTTGATAAGTTTGATGAATTCCCGTTCGCCAACATTGCAGGTCGCGAGTTGGGCTTCCAAATCACCGATCACCATGCCCGGCAGGCGAACGTTTTTTTCAAAGATGGTGATCAGAGTTTCATTTCGCACACCTCGGTCGAACAACTTCACAGGCGGGAACCTGAGACCTTCCTGGTAGATTTCCGTAGAATCGCTCGCATTCGAACCCGCGACCCGTCCGCCCATGTCACTATGATGCGCGATAACCACGGCATATCCTTGCAACCGGTCTTCGATGAAGATCGGTTTGAACATGAAGATGTCGGGTAGATGCATGCCGCCTTCATACGGGTCGTTCAGGATGATTACATCGCCCGGGGCCAAATTTCCCTCGAACCTCTCCAGCATCGCCGCGACGCCATCCGGGACCGCGCCAAGATGCAGAGCAACGGTCTTGGCCTGCGACAGGATTTTGCCGTGGCGATCGCAAATCGTTGCGGAGTAATCCAACACGTCTCGAACAATCGACGAGCGAGCCGTACGCATGAGACTGTAGGCCATGTCGTCGACAATCGTGTCGAGGGCGCTCTTGATTACGGCGAATGTGATTGGGTCTCGTTCGCGGGTCATCGGTAATGGCCTCTCACTGCAGAATTGACGTCAGATCACAGACGAGGTTGCCGCAGTCGTCCAGGTCGACACCGACATTCGGCGGAATGACGATCGTCGTGTCCGGGCTGTTAAGAATAAACGGACCGCGCGCCGGTTCAGTAAAATGATCTCGGTCTAGCACCGGCGTTTCGACCAAACCTCGACCTTCGCCAAAATAGACCATGCGGGTTTCCTCTCTTGAGCCGGCTTCATCCGGCTTGGCAGTATCCTTTTCAATTGAGGGCATGCGCAGGTCACCGAAGTCCAGGACGTTCGGGTTTACGCCGTAAGCCGTGAGACGAATATTGACCAGCTCGACCGCGTCTTGCGGTGTGTAGCCATAGGTCTTGCTATAGGCCTGCTCGAAATCGGCCAGCAACCGCGCTTGATCGATCGGTCTCTCCGGGTCATCAAGCGGCACGGTGATATGGGATTCCTGACCGTCGAAACGCAGGTCAATGCCGAAGGACAGTCTCGCGGCCTGTGGCGCGTATCCTTCTCCCGCAAGGGCCGACAGGCCTTCGTTACGCAGCGCCGCCGCATGCTCTCGGATCGGCAAGCGGTCCAGGTCTGTCAGATATCCGCCCAATGCCCGCAGGAAGTAGTGCTCGACATTACCCGCCAGCATGCCCATGGCGGTAAACACCCCCGGCGCTCTTGGAAAGATCACCTTATTGATGCTCATCGTTCGGGCCAGGTCGCAGGCATGCACCGGCCCCGAACCGCCGAAAGCCATGAGGGAGAAATCTCGAGGGTCCATGCCGCGCTGAACTGTCACGGCGCGCATGGCCCCCACGATATTGGCGTTAACGACATCGCGAATGCCTTGCGCCGCCGCCTCTACTCCCAGTCCAAGCGGCTTGGCGATCTGCGCCTCTATACATTCGCGCGCCGCGTCCACGTCGAGCTGGATCGCACCGCCAGCCAAACTGGTCGGAAGATATCCAAGAACTACGTTCGCATCCGTGACCGTTGGCCGGGTTCCACCTTTTCCGTAACAAGCCGGTCCGGGAAGCGCGCCAGCGGATATCGGCCCCACTTCCAGCAAACCGCCGGCATCGACCTGCGCGATCGAACCGGCCCCACTGCCCACCTCGGCCACATCGACGGATGGCACGCGCATGAGATATCCGCCAGCCTTGATAAAACGGCTCGGCGTCGAAATACCGGCGCGAAATTCGTACTCGTTGGTTCTCAGCACCTCGCCCTCGGCAATCAGGGAAGCCGAGGCCGTCGTTCCGCCCATATCGAAGACAATCAGGTCCTTGATTCCGACAGATCCCGCCAGGCGCGAAGCCCCAACCACACCGGCGGAACGTCCCGAGGAAACGAAAAAAACCGGTTTCTCCTGCGCCATCCTGGCCGCAGACAGACCGCCATTCGAATTGCTCACCAACAAGGGACCGGCGACGCCAATGTCCGACAACCCCTCTGCCAGACGACTCAAGTAGCCGCCAAACAAGGGCCCGATATACGCATTGACCGAGACCGTCGAGGTTCGCTCGTATTCCTGTTCTTCCGGCAAAATATGGACCGATGGATAGACCGGCAGCTTGGGGAAAGCGCGTTTCAAGGCGTCGACCGCCAAGAGTTCATTGGCTCCATTCTTGTGGGCGTTGATAAAACAGATGGCGATCGATTGGACCCCTTGGGCGACCAAATGCTCGCCAACGGCAATCACCTCTTCGGGATCAATCTGCTGGAGCACCTGACCCGAGGCGTCGATCCGTTCGGCAACCTCCTGTCGCCAGCGGCGTGGAATAAGCGGAGCCGGTTTGTCCCAGGTCAGATCGAACATCTCGGGTGTGCGAAGGCGGCCTATCTCAAGAACATCGCGGAAGCCTTGGGTCGTGATCAGACCGGTATCCGCTCCGACGCGCTGGAGCATGGTGTTGGAGCCGACCGTGGTGCCGTGAAGGATCTCCGACACATCGGACAACGACATCCCCACCTGATTCACGATCGCGCGCACCCCCTCGATGACCGCGATCTCAGGTTTCTCGGGGGTTGAGGAAATTTTGAGAAAATGCGGCGACACGCCACCGCTGATCAACACCAAATCCGTGAACGTTCCGCCCACATCAACGCCGATCCGGCAATTCGTCTGATTATCATCCATGGTTGGCGTTTAGCACTTCCGAAAAATTTTCTCGATGCATCTACTGGTGTGCCTAAACACTCAAAGCAGATTTCGATTGAACTGATAACCCTCGTCCGCGGGACCCGACAGAATTTGGGCGGCCCCACGAATTACATTGGGCAAACGGGGCACGTTTTAATTGACGCAACCGCACTGTCATCGATTTCATCTCCCAACCAGGCCGCCGCACTACATAGTGATTGTTGTTGCCGAAACGCAAATCGGATGCCTTGACCGCTCATTTTTGTA
>JABIRP010000147.1 GCA_018699735.1 Rhodospirillaceae bacterium
GGGCGAGCCCAATCAGATCCGCCATACCGTCAGTCAAAAGGGATTCGGCCAACTCAAAGCCATGAATGCCGCCAGCGACCACGATTGGCGTATCGTAACCGGCCTCGCGCACGGCGGCCCGGATCCTGGCGGTCGGCTCGATATTCCGGCCGACCGGACCAAAGGCGTCCGAGATCGCGGTCGGCATGCACTCGTAGCCGCTAGGCCCGGTATAGGGATAGACCGCCTCGCCGATCTTGGGGCGCGCCGCATCTTCAAAACGCCCACCGCGAGAGACGGATATGAAATCCATGCCGGCACCGGCGAATTCAGTGGCGAACCACATCGCATCTTCGATCGTGGACCCGCCCTCGATGCAGTCTTCTGACAACATGCGGCAGCCGACAGCCAGATCGTCACCAACTGCGTCGCGGACAGCGGAAAACACCTCCATCGGCAACCGCACTCGGTTCTCGCGCGACCCACCATAGCCATCGTCGCGATCGTTTAACGCCGAGAGAAGTGAGGACATGGTGTAGGCGTGGGCATAATGCAACTCGACGCCGTCGAAGCCGGCAGTGCGCGCTCGACCCGCCGCTTCGGCGAACAGCCCGGGTAATACGCTTGGCAGGTCCGCCACATGCGGCAAGTGGGTATCCGTCACCCGCTCGCGATACCCCTTCCAAAGCGCTTCGCATTCGCGCGCGCTCAATACCTCCTGCAGTTCCGCCTCGCCCAGTTCGCTGAGCCGGTCGCGCACCGCGTCCTCCGACCAAGCTTGCGCGCCCAGGGACTGGCGATGTTGATCAGTGATTTCGAGGAACCGCTTAAAATATACCTCGGCTTGCGGGCGACGACGGACCGCCAGGAAGTCGATCAATTGGATCAATATTTTGGTTTCACCATGGCTGGCGCGGTGAACCGTTTCGACCAATCGGGAAAGACCTTGGATAAAGCGATCGTCACCGATACGCAGCAGGGGGCCGCTGGGGACATCCCTGATACCGGTCGCTTCCACGACAAGAGCTGCGGGCCGGCCGCTAGCAAAGCGCTCATACCATTCAAGCACCGCGTCGGTAACAAACCCTTCTGCGTTGGCACGCCACGGCACCATGGCCGGCACCCAGCCTCTGTGCGCCAATTCCATCGGGCCGACACGAAGAGGGGTAAATAAGGTCGCGGCAGCAGCTTCCCTGGCACTTGGCCAAGTGCCAGGTCTGATCACATGCTTAATGCGTTCAGGCGGCTTCCACATGGCATGCTCGCAATTTCACGAGGACGGGTCAGGGAGCGGGTCAGCCTGGGCTTATTCCTCTGAGCCTCTCGCTGCGTCGGCGCAGCAACTCGACAACCGTCAAGAGCGCAATAGAGATACAGACCAGGATCGTCGCGACAGCAAGGATTGTCGGGCTGATTTGTTCGCGGATGCCGGCCCACATCTGGCGCGGGATCGTGCGCTGCTCGAAGCCGGATAGGAACAACACCACCACCACTTCATCGAACGATGTGACGAAGGCGAACAACCCGCCCGAGATTACACCCGGCGAGATCAACGGCATGATCACCTTGAAAAATGTCCGAGTTTGGCTGGCACCAAGGCCCGCCGAGGCTCTGATCAGGCTGGTATCAAAACCGGAAAGCGTCGCCGTCACGGTGATCACCACGAAAGGCGTGCCAAGTGCGGTATGCGCCATGATGATGCCGACAAAGGTCTGGCTCAGGCCAAACCGCGAGTAAAAGAAAAACAAGCCGGCCGCCGTGATGATCAACGGCACGATCATCGGCGATATCAGGATGCCCATGATGACGCCCTTGTAGGGCATATCGGGGCGGCTGAGCCCAAGTGCCGCCAACGTGCCAAGCGTGGTGGCCAACAAGGTCGCCGCAATTCCGATGATGAAACTGTTCTTCATGGAGAACAGCCACTGGCGATTGTCTATAATATCCTGATACCAACGCATGGAAAACGCGTCCGGATTAAGCGCCAGCATTTCCGGCCGGAAGGTAAAATAGGGCTCTGCATTGAAGCTGAGCGGCACCATGACGATGATCGGTGCGATCAGGAACACGAAGATCGCAGCACAAATCAGCCGGTAGGTGTAGTACCAGGTCCGCTCGGCTGGGCCGGCATAGGGGGGAAGATTTGACATGCTCTCTCTCCTTCCCGCCTCAGCCGAACTTCATCTTGTCGATGCCGACAATGCGATTGTACAACCAGTACAGAACCAAGATACCGATCAACAACAACCCGCCCAATGCCGCCGCCAAGCCCCAGTTCAGGGACTTCTTCATGTGATACTCGATCAGATTCGAGATCAGCTGCCCCGACTGCCCACCGACCAAAGCCGGGGTGATGTAGTAGCCAATGGCCAAAATGAAAACGAGGATCGAGCCGGCCCCGATCCCGGGAACTGTCTGCGGCATGTAGACCCGCACGAAAGCTGTGAAGGGGTTGGCTCCAAGCGATCGGGCTGCCCGCATGTAGGTCGGCGAGATCGTCTTCATCACGCTGTACAGCGGCAAGACCATGAACGGCATCAGAATGTGCGTCATGGCAATAAGAGAGCCGGTCATATTGTAGATCATACGGATACGGTTCTCGTCATTGACGATACCGAAAAACACGAAGAGATCGTTCAGTACGCCGTTGGCCTGCAGCAGCACGATCCACGCCGTGGTGCGCACCAATAACGACGTCCAAAACGGCAGCAAAACTAGGATCATCAACAAATTTGATGTCTTAAGCGGCAAGGTCGCAAGCAAGTAAGAAATTGGATAAGCCAAAATTAGACACAGAATGGTGACCCCGAAGCTGACATAGATCGTGCGCTCAAACAGCGTCACATAGATCCGCTTGATTTTCGGTTGGGCCGCGATCTCGCCTGCCGGGTCTCGGTTCATATCGATGGCGTTGAGATAATGCACATCGGTATACCGGCCACTCGCGTTGCGGATGATGTTCCACGTCGCCGATTGCGCCCATCTTTTGTCAATTTTTGCGAATGCGTCCTTGAACGGTCCTTGCTTCACGCGTTTGATCTTGCGCTGAGATTTATTGAACAGGCTCCGGAACCCGCTTTTTTGGAAGTTCAAACGGGCTGCCGCCTTACCGAGATAGAATTTGTTCTTTTTGTCGCTCATCTCGGCCGCCATGGCCGCGAATGCCGCTTCGGGCGGAAGATCCGTTCCATCCCATTTAACCAACTCGGCAATGGTTTTCGGAAGCGCGTCGACAACCTCGGGCGAACTGACAGAGCGGGTCATCATGTCAAGGATTGGGACGATGAAAGTAATAAGTATAAAGACCAAAAGCGGTGCTACGAGAAGGAAGGCCTTGATCTTGTTCACGCGCGTGGCACGCGCCAGCGCTTGCTTCAACGGCACGCCATCGGCCGTTCTCAGCATTCCCGCGCCGTCACTCACTACTGCCATCGCACTGGTCTCCCGGTATTCGATTTGTCAGCTGAATTTCCGGTACTAGAGGTCCGGGTCGGGAGGGGCACACAGAGCCCCTCCCTCCGGAACCGGATCAGCCAGCCAGCCAAGCGTTGAAACGCTCCGTCAGCTCGTCACCGTTGTCCGCCCAAAACTCGTAGTCGTTCTGAAGCGGGTTCTTGAAGTTTACCGGCGCCGTCGGCATATGCGGCTGCATCTTCTTTTGCACCTTCGGGAAGGACGATTTCCTAACCGGGCCGTAAGAGATGAACTTAGCCTGATCGGCCAAACGCTGCGTGTCGGTCGAGAACTTGATGAAGTCCCAAGTCGTCTTGAAGTTCTTGGAACCCTTGGGCACGACCCAGAGATCGATATCCCAAACCTGGCCGTCCCAAACGATGTCGAAAGGCTTCTTCTCGACCATGATGGCATTGAACAGGCGACCATTATAGGCGCTGGAGATGACCACTTCGCCGTCGGCGAGCATTTGCGGCGGCTGGGCGCCGGCTTCCCACCAGATGACTTCGCCCTTGATGGTGTCGAGCTTTGCGAAAGCACGGTTCACGCCTTCGGGCGTCGACAGCACCTTGTAGACGTCTGCGGTGGCAACACCATCAGCCATCAGAGCCCATTCGAGGTTCACCCGAGGCGTCTTGCGCAGGCCGCGCTTGCCTGGGAAATTCTTGGTGTCGAAGAGGTCCTTAATGCTCGTCGGGGTCTTTTTCATCTTCGTCTTGTCAAAAGCGAAGACGGTCGACCAAACGATTTCACCAACCGCGCACTCGGTGAGCGTGCCGCCAATAAAGTCGTCTGCGGCCTTGCTACCGTCGGCACCAGCCGGCAGTTCATCAAGCGGCAGGGGCTCAAGGATGCCCTCATCGCAGCCGCGAATGGCGTCGGACAATTCAACGTCGACCGCATCCCACGTGACGTTGCCGGCTTCGACCTGTGCCCGCACCTCGGCGAGACCGCCGTTATAGTCTTCGGAATTGACCTTGTTACCGGTCTTGGCTTCCCAAGGCTTGTGATAGGCGTTGATTTGGCTCTTCGTGTATGCGCCACCCCAAGAAACCACTGTAATGGCTTCGGCCGACGCTGAGGAAGCGAACCCGACGGCAAACAAGCCGACGAGTGCTACACTCAGGGGTTTGAAGGTTTTCATTGTGACAGCTCTCCCAGTCTTCGTTATGCCGGCCGAGCCGGCGGTCGTGCCCAAAAAACGGGCCAGCGGCTTGAATAAACCACTATTTCAAAATCTTACCCTTGCCAGACGTCAAGAGCGCGGCAGTCCTCTGCGGTCCACCCGACGCGCACATCGTCGCCTTCGTTGATCGTGGCATGTCCACTGGCATTCGGGACCTTTACGATAAATTCATCATCGCCGCAGACCGAAACGCGGCAACGGATGTGGTCCCCGAGGTAGATCAACTCTAGAACTTTGGCATCGAAATTATTTGGCACCTCACCATCGGACGGCGCCAAGGACACACGCTCCGGTCGGAGCGAAAGTGTGGTGCTGGATCCAACACCCTCGTGCGCCACGTTAAGGGCTCGGATCTTGTAGCCGTCAACATCAACGACGCAGGTGTCGCCATCAACCTGGTCGACCTTGCCGATCAGCTTGTTGTTCTCACCAATAAACTGCGCAACGAACGCGTTCTCTGGACGCTCATACAAGTCGGCCGGACGAGCCAACTGTTGGATCACACCATCGTTGAAGACCGCAATTCGGTCCGACATAGTCAGAGCCTCGGACTGATCATGCGTAACGTAAACCACAGTCATGCCCAGGTTTTCGTGAATGTGTTTGATCTCGTACTGCATCTGCTCGCGCAGATTCTTGTCGAGCGCGCCGAGTGGCTCATCCATCAAGACCAAATCCGGCTCGAACACTAAGGCGCGCGCAAGCGCCACACGTTGCTGCTGACCGCCGGAGAGTTGTGCCGGTCGCCGAGCACCAAACTCGCCGAGTTCCACCATATCCAATGCGCGCTTCACCTTCGCGGCCGCATCTGCTTGCGACATCCGGCGCACTTCCAACGGAAAAGCCAAGTTCTCCGCCACGGACATATGCGGAAACAGAGCGTAATTCTGGAACACCATGCCGATCCCGCGTTTGTGCGGTGGCACCGTGTTAAGCTCGTTTCCTCCGAGCAGGATTTGACCGTTGGTCGGTGTCTCGAAGCCGGCAAGCATCATCAGACAAGTCGTCTTGCCAGAGCCTGAGGGCCCCAACATGGTCAAAAACTCGCCCGGCGCGATGTCTAAATTCAAATTCTTTACGACAAGAATTTCGCCGTCATACGTCTTCTGTACGTCCTTGAAACGAACGAACGGCTCAGGTGTTTCCCCCATGAGGCTCCCCGAATTTTGCATCGCCACTGCCCAGTTCTGTCCGGGTCTCGTCGCGACAAACCTTGCCCTATTTCTGCCGACCCTAAAGCAAGGGTGAGGCGACTGTAAAGGCACCAAAACTGTTCTGGTGCCGACGCTCAGTAATTTCAGCACCGGATTGTCTCGGTTCAACATTCAAAATCCGACATGAGTCCGTCGCATTCGCGGTCCCAGCCAACGATGATACGTGGTTTTTGGAGTTTGGTGCCGCATGGGCAGGCAAAAGTTCGACCGCGTTATAGAGAGGGTGAGGCGATGAAAGACACAGCACGGGTAGTGGTGGTCGGCGGTGGTGTCGTTGGTGTCAGCGCACTTTATCATCTGGCTAAGCTCGGTTGGACCGACTGTATGCTGCTTGAACGAACCGAGTTAACCGCCGGCTCGACCTGGCATGCGGCGGGTCTTCTGCCGCTGTTCAACATGTCCTATAGCGTCGGACAACTGCATCAATACTCGGTCGAACTGTACAAGACCTTGGAGGCAGAAACCGGACAAGCGGTCGGCTTCCACGAAAATGGCAACCTGCGCCTTGCAACGACCCGCGAGCGCATGGATGAGTACCGGCTGTACAGCTGCACCGCCGAAACCATCGGTGTGGCGTGTGAGTTGATTGGTGTGGACGAAATCAAGAAACTCTGGCCCTTGATCGATGCAGACGGACTGGTCGGCGCGCTCTGGCATTCGACCGACGGACATATCGCACCCGTCGACGTGACCATGGCCATGGCCAAGGGCGCACGCACGATGGGCGCCACGATCCACCAGCAAACCCAGGTGACCGCGATCGAACGCTCGGATGAGAGCGAATGGATCGTCAAAACCGACAATGGCGACATCCGGTGCGAACATGTGATTTGCGCCACCGGCAACTACGCCCGAACGACCGCCCGGATGGTTGGGTTGGAAATTCCCGTCATCCCGGTCGAGCACCAGTTCATCGTCACCGACGTCGATCCGACGCTCGAAGAGTACCGCGCCACGGGAGCGGCAGAACTGCCGGTGCTGCGGGACTCCGATTCCTCGTATTATTTACGCGAAGAACGTATGGGCTGGATTCTCGGCCCCTATGAGAAGGGAGCACCAGCCTGCTTTGTCGACGGCGTGCCATCAACCTTCGAGAAAGACCTCTTTCCCGGCGACCTGGAACGCCTGATGCCGCATGTCGAGGCGGCAATGGCGCGGGTCCCCTCATTCGAGAACGCCGGCATCAAGGATATCGTCAACGGACCGATCTCCTATGCGCCCGACGGCAATCCGATGGTTGGCCCGGCATTCGGCCTACCAAATTTCTGGATCTCAGAAGGCCACAGCTTCGGCATCACGGCCGCTGGCGGTGCTGGCTGGCAGCTGGCGAATTGGATCGTAGAGGGCGAACCCTCGGTCGACATGATCGGGGTCGACCCGCGGCGGTTCGGTGTGGTTTCCAAGAACTTCGCCAAGATCAAAAATGAGGAAGCGTACGAGCATGTGTTCGTTAATCACTTCCCGATGGAAGAGCGCCCCGCCGCCCGACCGGCCAAGACGACGCCGATCTATCACCGGCTCGATGAGGCGGGTGCTGTCTGGGGTGTCCGGTTTGGCTGGGAGCGGCCAAATTGGTTTGCCCCCAAAGGCGTCGCGCGCGAGGACACATACTCCTATCGCCGCTCGAACTGGTTTCCCCACGTCGGCAATGAAGTAAAGGCCATGCGAGAGCGGGTCGGCTTGATGGAGCTTTCCTCCTTTGCCAAGTACGAAGTTGAGGGGCCAGGCGCCCGCGACTGGCTCGATCAAATGGTCGCCAACGCCATTCCGAAAGGGATCGGGCGGATCAACCTTTGCCACGCGCTCAATCCGTCCGGCTCGGTGCGCTCGGAGTTTACCATCACCCGCATGGCCGACGGCATGTATGGAGAACGGTTCTTCCTGATCGGCCCGGGTGCCGGACATGATTACGACTGGGATTTTCTGATCAAGTCCTGCCCGCGCGACGGTTCGGTTTTCCTGAAGGACATCACAACCCAATTCGGTGTGCTGGTGCTTGCCGGCCCAGATGCCCGCAAGGTGATGGAAAAACTGGCCGACGCGGATATCTCGAACGAGGCTTTTCCGTGGCTTTCAATGCGGGAGATCCCGGTCGGGTTCTGTCCGAGCGTTCGGGCTCTCCGGGTCAACTTCGTCGGCTCGCTCGGTTGGGAATTACATCACCCGATCGAATACCAGTTGCATCTCTACGACGCGATTATGGCCGCCGGTGCGGAATTCGACATCGGACTGGTTGGCATGCGGGCCATGGACTCGATGCGGCTCGAAAAATCCTATCGGCTCTGGAGCACCGACCTAAATGCTGAGAATTCGGTCCTGGAGGCGGGCCTTTCGCGCTTCGTCAAGCTGAACAAAGGCCAGTTCACCGGCCGCGAGGCGCTGGTCCGTCAACAGGAAGACGGCGTGCCGAATAGCTATTGTACGATTGAGATCGACGCCGACGACGCGGATCCATTCGGCAACGAGCCGGTCTTCATGGACGGTGAGGTTGTCGGGCGTGGCACCGCCGGCGGTTACGGCCACCACGTCGGCAAGTCGCTGCTGTTGGGCTATGTGAAGACGGAATTCGCCGAGGTTGGTCGCGAGTGCCAGGTTCGCGTACTCGACCAACTCCGCCCGGCCCGCATCATCGCCGAGAGCCCATACGACCCAGAGAACAAAGCGCTTAGGGGATAGCGCGTCCTCACACCAGACACGTCATCCCGGACAAAGCGCAGCGGAGTTCCGAGATCTGTTGGCCGAGTTCACTCCGGAAGAAGATCCTGGGTCTTCGCCCGGGATGACGGTGTTTTCGGGAGAGGTCGGGCCACTACCCCTCACCCGTCCCCACGTCGAAGCGCCATTGTGATTTCCCGCAGATGATCCATCAAAGCCTGGCGATCTGTCAAATGGGCCAAATCCGAAAAATCGATTGCCTCTCCGATGCGGATGTCCATCCGAGTGCCGATACGATCCGCCACCTCTTTGAACAACAAAGACACCCTCAGCATCAGGCTGAATTGGCTGACAATCTGAAATAGGCGGCTGTTCTGACCTTCGAAAAATATTGGAACGACCGTGGATTTCGATTGCTTGATCAATTTGCCGACAAACGATTTCCATTCGTCGTCGACCGCAATTGGGGCGAATAACCCTGGGGTGGTCGCCACGCCGCCAGCCGGAAACACGACGACAGCTCCATCCGCCCGCAATTCCTCCATCGCCGCCCGGCGCGTGGCGAGATTTATCGCCAAAGCCTCTCGGGTCTCGGCAAAGTCGATTGGCAGAACATAGGGCCGGATCTCCGGTGCCCGGTAAAGTACGCTGTTGGTCAGCACCTTGAAGTTGGGTCGGGCGCGGGACATCAGGTAACAAATAACGATGCCGTCCAGAACCCCGAACGGGTGGTTGCAGACGACAACTAACGGGCCATCGCTTGGAATTCTCTGGAACGCCTGAAGGTCATAGGCGAGATCAAGTTCAAGCTTTTCAA
>JABIRP010000148.1 GCA_018699735.1 Rhodospirillaceae bacterium
CGCGCTCGTAAGCTTCCTGAAAGTCGTCGCCGTGCTCAACCAGGTCTCCGCCAAAAGCCCGCATGGCAGCGTTCTTTTCCACCGAATTGCCGCGGGGCAGCAAGATCGTCGACTTGATGCCAACACGGGTTGCAGCCAGGGCCACGGATTGACCGTGATTGCCCCGGGTCGCCGTGATCACGCCTGGGCAGTTCGGCTCCCGCTTCGCCAGATCCTGCATATAAACCAGCCCGCCGCGCACCTTGAAGGCGCCGATCGGCGTGTGGTTCTCATGTTTGACCCAAACATCCGCACCGGTTCGCTCCGAGAGCAGCGGCCAATTGTGCTGTGGCGTTGGGCTCATGATCGAGTGCACGACTTCGGCCGCACTTTCCAGATCAGCCAATCCAAGATCGAAGGACATGGGTCGCTCCAGTGTTGAGGGTTAGTGTTGCATGGTTAATGCTGGCAGATCAGCGATTGTCCAATTGGTTTACTTGTTACCCGGTCTCTCGTCATCCCCCTCTTTCTCAGTTTCCCGTTTCCCGGCCGACCCCGGACTTGGTCCGGGAGGAGAGCCGGGATCTCGCAGGGAATTCACTCCGGATCGAGATCCCGGTCTTGGCTAAACCAAACCGGGAAGCGGGCGAATTAAGTAGAGAGAATTATGTCGGTGAGTTCACCAAATTGTATCCACCGCCTCGATTGATTGTTCTGACAAGATGGGTATAATCGATACAATTCTGGCGCAATAGAAACATTGTCACTATGACAACTCAGACCACCCTGTCGGATTGGCTCCCGAATATCGAAGCCCGGCGCGGCCCGACCTATCTGGCGATCGCGCAGGCACTGGCCGAGGATATACGCAGCGGCAACCTGTCGCCGGGAACCCGGATGCCGACCCACAGAGAACTGGCCTACCAACTCGGTGTCACGGTCGGCACGGTTAGCCGGTCTTATGCCGAGGCGACCCGGCTTGGGCTAATTGACGGCGAGGTTGGGCGCGGGACATTCGTGCGTCGTCGACCCAGCCGGGATATGGGCGAGATTGCGAGAGATCCGGCCGGTCCCAATGGTGTCAATCTCGGTCTCAACTACCCGCCGATGAGCCAAGCGGAAACCGATGCCTTCTCCGAAACCCTTGCCGCAATGGCCGGGGACCGCAGTCTGGGTCAACTTCTTGAGTACACCGCGCATTGCGGTTCGGCGCGGCATCGCCACGCTGGCGCCCGCTGGCTCAAAACCTTGGGGGTCCCGGGAGACCCCGAGCGCACGGTGGTCACGTCCGGCGCGCAGAACGGCATGCTGATCACCTTCACGGCCCTCACCGAACCGGGCGAGACAGTGCTGGTCGATAAGCTAACGTTTCCTGGAATGGTGGCGCTCGCCAACCTGCTCAATTTGCGACTAACACCGGTTGAATTCGACGAGCACGGCCCTTTGCCAGAGGCGTTGGAGCGGGCTGCCGTAGAAACCGGCGCCCGTGCCTACTACACGATGCCGACGATCCATAATCCAACCAACGTCGTGATCCCCCTACGACGACGCCGGGAGATTGCCGAGATCGCGAAACGGCGCGACTTGGTCATTGTTGAGGACGACATCTACCGCTTCCTGGCGCCCGACGCGCCAGAAACCCTGGCCAGTCTGGCACCGGACAATACGATATTCGTTGCCAGCGCCGCCAAGCAATTGGCACCGGGCCTTAGGATTG
Source organism: Rhodospirillaceae bacterium (assembly GCA_018699735.1). GTDB lineage: Bacteria > Pseudomonadota > Alphaproteobacteria > Thalassobaculales > Thalassobaculaceae > JABIRP01. Next base: position 1,697 of record JABIRP010000148.1, read on the forward strand.
GGGCCATCGACACACCGCAACGGCACCTGCCCCGGATCGAAGCGGCGATGCGCACCAGCACCTGGATGGCAACGCCTGCGATGGCTGAGGTTCTGGCGCGTTGGGTCGAGGATGGCACGGCCGAACATCTGGGGGAGATAAAACGGGCGGAAATGATCGAGCGCCAGCGGATTGCGAAACGCGCATTGACGGGGTTCGACTATCACACCCATCCGGCCAGCATGCATGTCTGGCTGAGGTTGCCGGAGGCTTGGCGCGGTCGCGACCCGGTTGCAGCCGCAGCTCATCGCGGCGTTACCATTTCAGCCGGCGAGGTTTTTGCCGCTGGGGCCGGCGCCGGGCGCCGCCATATTCGGATCTCGGTCGGCAATCCAAAGGATCGACATTCGCTGGAGCGCGGGCTATCCGTCGTCGCGGCAACACTGACGGAGCTGCCATTCGCCGATCCGGCGATCGTCTAAA
>JABIRP010000149.1 GCA_018699735.1 Rhodospirillaceae bacterium
ATTTACTGATTCATCAATTATTTGGTTCTGCTTCAATCGGGGGATTCCGGTCAATTTCCATTATCACCGGAAAATCGAAGGATATTGTTTATTATCAATAAGTTACTTTACTTTTGTTTTCGATCGGATCCGAGTACCCACAGTTGTTTGGCAATTTAATTATATTGTTGACATTTTTGATCGATAAAATCTTCTATCTTATTGTTTATAAACACTATTATCTCTAATCGACGGTTTCCTCCGCGCCGAATTCATAGGTGAATGTTAACCATTACTTAACATTTGGTTCCTTGCGCGTAACAGACCACAGCATCAGTAACTTCTTTTTAAGTTGCACGCTTCAGACAGGTATGGCACTCGTTTCGACGGCGCGCAATTAAAGTAGCGTTTTCATCGCGACACACTCCGAATGAGGATAAGAATGGTTCCGGATTCACCACCACCCCTAGCAAGGGACCTCGATGTTTTTGACGCGAAATCAAAGGGTTATGAAAAAGGAAAGTCATACATCGTCAGCTGTTCCAGTGAGTTTCGCGAGGCCGTGTTAGCGCTGGCCGAGCATCGTGGAGTGAGCCCGGCGGATTTGGCGCGCGCAGTACTTCTTTTGCTGCCAGCCGACACCGTAGCGCAGATCACCGATCCGGGCGGGCCACCGCCAGGAGACCGAGAGGCCGTTATCCTCCAATCGGGGCCCTCTCGCGGCCGAACTCTCAGGAGGAAACCACGTTTGCAGTTGCGCCTCCCGAAAGGCCATACAGAAGCGGAACTGCGGCGGGCCCTTGCGCTGGCGTTGGAAATGGGGGCGGGCGAGCGCTCGCTTTCGATGGAATCCAAGGAAGACCGGTCACGACGACGTCAGGATGACGCTCGGGTGCGAGATATAAACGAAGAAAACCAACAGCTTAGACGTATCGTCGAAGATGTCTCATTCGTGCCCATTCGCGATGGCGTAGCAAGCCGGAACGAGGCTTTACATGTGCTTGGGTTCGCGCCGAACAGCATTCCGGACTTCTCCCAGGTCCGCCAGCGTTTCCGCAAGCTCGCCATGGTCTACCACCCGGATTCGCCTTTTGGTGATCACCAACGCATGAGCCAGTTAAACCAAGCCCTTGAGACCCTTACCCGCTCTTGAGTTTGGCCAAGGTACACCGTACTGTCACATCCATGATCGCGACCAAACATCTCCGCATGATCGGCGGGCGAATTACGAACCCGGTCCTCCTTGAGGATCGGGACCTTCGTGTTCGCCCCTACCGTTTGTCGACTGGAGTATGTTTGTTATGTCCCCGCGCGTTCTGACCGATCAGGTCAACCTTAAATCCCATCGCACGCATCCTGAAGGTTTCACCGCCTGCTTTTCGATCCAGGCCGTGGCCGAAACCTCGGTCATGCCGCGTGTTCTAGAGTTGTTCGCGAAACGGGGTTTGATCCCCTGTCGTTGGCACAGCGACCTGGCGGTGCGGAGCCTTGGCCAAGTACCCGAATTGACGATCGATTTACAAGTTGAAGGCCTGGAGAGACCGGCCGTCGATCACATCGCGCATCAAATCCGGGCCATGGTCTCGGTTTGCACCGTCTTGACCAGCGAAAAGAGTTACGCCTGACGGGCGGTTCCAGCTAGTCTCCCGGCTATGGGCTATATGGATCATGTGCATCGTCTAAATCGCCACGAAATGCTTGGTTTTCAGCCGTTTTTCGTCGCCGAAACCAAAGTTGGCTGGGTTCGCAAGGCGTTCGCGGAACAGCTCGCCGAATATCCGGAAGTCTTTCATATCGATACCGGAACGGTTTCGCTTGCCCGCAGTTTGTCGACTTTCGACGACCGGAGCGCCGCTCTAGCAGCGGTTGTTCCAAAACTTCGGGCAGCCGGTCTAATCTCGGGCCGAGACCGCGATGAGCCCTATCCTGTGGCTGAAATCCCCGGCGGGGAAGCGCTCGCGGTTGTCGATCGGGGAGCTGCGACCGAATTCGGGCTTGTTCAAACCGGCTTCCACTTGAACGGCCTGGTGCAGACATCTGACGGACCACGCATGTGGGTCGCCAAGCGCGCGGCCAATAAGACCACCTATCCAGGTGCGCTCGACAATATGGTAGCCGGTGGGCAGCCGCATGGGCTCACCATCGCCCAAAACGTCGTCAAGGAATGCGCCGAAGAAGCTGGCATTCCCGAGGCCCTGGCACGGACTGCCCGTCCCGTCGGCGCGATTTCCTACGTCCAGGAAGTCGATGAAGGACTGCGCCGGCACATGATGTACCTCTATGACCTCGATTTGCCGGGAGATTTCACACCATTTCCGGCTGATGGCGAGGTCCAGGATTTCCGCCTGATGGAGATCGAAGAAGTAGCTGAGATCGTGGCGACCAGCGAGGCTTTCAAATACAACTGCAACCTCGCCATCATCGACTTTCTGATCCGACATGGCCACATCGGCCCGGACGATCCAGATTACGCCGCCTTGGTCATCGGCCTACACGCCAAACTGCCGTAAATAATTTACGCCGAACTGATTACACTTCATGCACCCGGTCGGACTTCAATAGCTCCGGCAAATACCCCGGCATATCCAGGCCAGCCTTGACCTTTTCTTCCATCACCGCTTCGGCCTCCCGCACAACCGAGAGGTTTTCGATCACCTCATCGATGCGGGCGAAGGGCACGATCACGACGCCGTCTCGGTCACCGATCACCATGTCACCGGACTCGACATGCACACCGCCGCAACGGACCGGCAAACCAACCGTTCCGGGTCCGTTACGAGCCGGAGAGTTCGGGGTCACCGCACGTCGAAAAACCGGGAGTTTCCATGGTTCTATGCCAATTTGATCCCGCACCGCGCCATCGGTCACAACCGCTGCAGCGCCCTTGTTCTTGAACATACCGACAACCAGGTCTCCGGTTACCGCAGCATCAATGAAGTCGTCATTAGCGCAGACGACAACGTCCCCCGGCTGCACCACATCCAGACAGGCAACCAGGCCGAGGTTGTCGGCCGGGTAGGCATGCGCTGTCAATGCCGGACCGCAAAAAGTGCAGCAATCATCGTCCTGGGGTTTAATCGCCGGAACCATGCCGCCACGCCCATCCATGCAATCAACAATGTTACCGGTCATAACACCGGTAAGAGCGGCGATTTGTTTCTCGGTCGGTCGCGGAAATTTACGC
>JABIRP010000150.1 GCA_018699735.1 Rhodospirillaceae bacterium
GCCTGGCGGTTGGCTCGCTATCAGCGAATGCCATTGGTTATCCAACAAACCACCGGAAGCGGCGCGCGCGTTTTGGCAAGCCTCTTACCCTGACATGACCGTCGTCGAAGCGGGCCGCCAGACGGCCCAGCGCCTTGGCTTTACGGTCGATGCCACGCTCCTCCTTCCGAAAGACGCGTGGCTTCAGGACTATTACCACCCACTCGAGGCACGGATATCGGAGATCAAGCCGACCGCCAGCCGAGAGCTGCGCGACATCATCGAAAACCTCGAGCGGGAGATCCATATTTTCCGGCAATTCGGAGATAGTTACGGCTATGCCTTCCACATTTTCAGGCGGCCGCTTGATGCGGTCTGACGCCTATACTAATTGGAATAGGTTTTATGGGGCCCAAATAGATGATTTTGATGAAACCCATTGCCACCGCGTGTCTCGCGCTTTCATTGGGATTGATGGTGCCCGGGGCCCGTGCGCAAACCGACGTGGACTTGCAACTCGTCGTCGCGGTCGATGCATCCTTCAGTGTCGATGCACGCGAATACGCTTTGCAACTGGATGGCATCGCGGCGGCCTTTCGCGATCCAGAGGTTCAAGACGCCATTGCCGCCGGACGTCATGGTCGAATTGCCGTGGCACTGGCCGTGTGGGCGGAGTCGAGATATCCGAAAAGTGCGGTTGACTGGTACGTTGTCGATGGGCCTGCGAGTGCCGAGGCATTCTCTCGCTCGGTCGAGACTTACGGCCGACCGGTCGAGGGCGGAACCCGCATCGGCCGGGCCGTCATGTTCTGTATCAGCTTGATCGAATCCAACGGCTTCACGGGGGGCCGGCGGGTTATCGACGTTTCCGGCGATGGCCCGGAAACAGCGCTACGGGAATGGACGGTCACGCCGCAACAAGCCGGTGCTGCGGCGGCGATACGCGGTATCACGGTGAACGGCCTTGCGATCCTGAGTGACGAGCCGAAATTGGATCGCTATTACGCCCGCAACGTCATCGATGGCCCTGGTGCCTTCGTCATGGCCGCGCATTCAATTGCCGATTTCGCCGCGGCCATGCGACTGAAGCTGATCCGGGAAATCAAGGGTCAGAGACTGGTCAGCAGCCTCACTTCGCAACGCCAAAACTAGATCGTCGGATGCGCCGGGTGGTCCTTGGCACGCCAGAGATAGCGCCGTGCCACCTCGCCGTAGCCCGAGAACACGTACCCCCCGTTGTCGCGGCTGATTTCCGCTTGGCGAGCACGATAGAGAGCCGGCAGTTCATACCACGGCGCTCTCGGCACAGCATGATGGACGACGTGCAAGTTGTTGTGGAGGTAGAGCCAGGAAAATGGCCAGGCACGATCAACAATTGCGGTGCGCTCGGCGATCGGCGCGGCGGCGCGGTGCTCGATAAAAGAGCGCAGCAGCATCAACGACGAACCTGGCCAAACCACCGCGACCAGATAAAGCCATAGGGGCATTTCCGCGACGAAAACCAACCAAGCCACAACCAGGGCCGCCGCCGGAATATGCAAGATCCACGCCCGGCGGTGCTCTGGCTCTCCGGCGATCACTCGCCCTACCTCAGCCCAAAGAAAGCGCGTGACGATCACCGGAGGCCCCAGCACCAGACGCCCGGCGAGAGTATTCAGCACCCAGGCGAGCCCCTGCCCAATATATCCCATGCGTCCCCACGCATCGCGTGAGACATAGTAGGATTCAGTATCACACGTCGGGTCGGTAAGATCACCGTCGCGGTGATGCCATAAATGCTGGCGGCGATAGACCCCATAAGGCAACCAAATTAGCAACGGCCATCCGGCAAATAGCGTGTTGAGGGTCTCGGAACGCGTCGGATGACAATGCACGGCCTCGTGTTGCAGGCTCGACTGCCAAGCAGCGAACCAAGCCGCGACGACCGAGAACGCCCACCACGGCAAGTCCGCATGCCACAGCGTAACCATTATCCAACCGAAATAGATGAACACACCAAGCGCCACGGTGCGCCACTCGATCTCGCCGATACTGGTTTTAACGCCATTCATTCCAACAGGCCTCAGTTTGTTCCCCACCCGGCATTAATCGCGCCTATGCCTGGTGTTCACAATGGGTGTATGTGCATAAATCGCTAATTATGTCGTAAAATAAAATAAATGGTGATAATTTACACTATTGGTGATTTAATAGAACTATGGATCGAAGAGAAACCGTCACCAATTTCCGTCAACGCCTGGGCGAGGCCATGCGCCGATCGGCCATGAACCGATCTAGTTTGGCGCGCCATGTCGGCATAGACCGCTCGACAATCTCACAACTTCTGTCGGAGGGAAATGACCGCCTGCCGCGAGCCGATACCGTCGCGGCGATCGCTGCAACTCTGCAAGTCAGCCTCGATTGGCTGCTCGGTATCAGCCAGGAAGAGAGCCTCGGTGCGGAAATCCTGGAACGCTCATTCCAGTTCCAGCAACTGCGGCGCACCGAAGTCGACGTGCACCTGGCGCGCTGGCACGCGGAAGCAGCCGGTTACAAGATCCGCTATGTGCCGTACACACTTCCAGACCAGATCAAGACCGAGCGTGTCATAGCGCATGAATACGGAACCCGCGTCGAAGAAGAACGGGATGAGGCGTGGGAGCGTGCACGAGATCGCCTCGCTTATATCCGTCAACCTGATACCGAAATTGAGATTTGCTCGACACAACAGGGTTTGGCCGGTTTCGCGCGTGGTGAAGGGATCTGGCAAGGCCTATCCCCGGACGATCGGATAGAGCAGCTCAACCTGGTCGCGGATCTGACCGAGGAGCTTTATCCCAGGCTCCGTTGGACGCTGCATAACGGACGAGAGGTCCACTCAGTTCCGGTGACCATCTTCGGGCCGCACCGCGCGGCAGTATACGCTGGGCACATGTATTTGGTGTTCAACACCACCGAACATATTCGTGTTTTGACCCGCCAATTCGATGACCTTGTGCGCCAAGCCACGGTCCACGCCCACGAGTTCGCCGAGCATGCGCGGGGGCTCATTTCCGAGGTGACATCATGAACGAAACAACCACCCACGCCCTATCATGTGCCTTATCAATGTACGACCTTCCCGAAGCCCGCGCGGCAACAGACGCCTGGTGGGGCGGGATCGCTCGAGGTTTGGCAGCCGAAGGGTATTCGGATGTACCCGCCCGCCTCGACCGTGAGCGGCCACGAGAGGACATTTGGCGAGACCCCGGTCTCTTACTCGCACAGACCTGCGGCTACCCTCTGCTGAACGAATTCGCCCCGCATCTGCAACTGGTCGCCACACCTGTTTACGACGCGGACGGTTGCACGCAAGAACTCTATCGCAGCGCTTTCCTCGTGCGGACCGACGATCCGGCGACCAGCCTCCCCGATCTACGGGGCCGGACGGTCGGATACAATGGCGAGGATTCGCAGTCGGGCTACAATTGCCTGCGCGCCGCGATTGCGCCGCTAGCCTCGGACGGCAAATTTTTTGGCCAAGCAGTCAAAAGTGGTGCACATCGGAACAGCTTGGCAATGCTGCGCGCGGGACAAGCGGACTTGGTAGCCGTGGACGGTGTGACCTTGGCAATGGTCCGTCGACATGCGCCAGATGAGTGGGCCGGCCTTCGCATTCTCGATTGGTCCGAGCCGGCCCCGAGCTTGCCCTATGTAACATCGGCAAAGCGAAGCTCCGAGGAGGTCGCCAGAATTCAGTCGGCTCTCGCCCGGGCATTCGTCGATGATGCCGTAGAGGCTGCCCGTTCGGAGTTATTGATCGCCGACACTAAGGCCTGCACCCTCGCCGACTACGCTTGTATTGCTGAAATGGAACAACGCGCCATCTCGTCCGGGTATGGGGTGCTGGCTTAACTATTCGACTAGAATCGAAAAAGGCGCCGAAGCTCGCTTCAGCGCCTGTTTTCCATGCGATCCAATAAATACGCAGGACCGCGATCAGTCTTCGGTAAATTTCGCCAGATCGATGTCACCGTGGCGGAAAGGCACCCAGTACTTCGTCTCGGTGTTGTACTGCAACCCATAGATATTGGTGCAGAACACCTTTTGCGGCGGTGCTTCGCCTTCGCTTTCGGTCCGCGACGCATCGACAAGTTCCGACGGTTTGAACACATTCGTCCAGGCCGCTGTAACGTCCGAGCGTTCCTCCTCCGACAGATCGTTGACCTTCATCGCCAGGTCCCACGTCTGTTCAAGGTCGTTCCAAAGGTCGTCGAGATAGGTGCCCATTCCTAAGAACCTCAAATCATAAAATCACAAGCCGGCGACAAACGCCGATCACTTATGGCCTTATATAGGATCAGAAGGCGTGGGTGAAGAATCTATTTGCCGCATGCTGCGATAAGTATTTTGCACCGCATCGGACGATTTAGCGTCGGCTCGGTGGCGTTTTTTGGTTGGCGTTGCATTGGGCCTAGCTTATGTAAACGCCGCCGACCATGCCTAATGCATGGGATGGTCGCTGGAAATAATGGCGATGTGATGAGCCTTGAACCCCTAAGATCCCTGGTGCGAAACCGCACGCTGATTTGGCAGCTCGGCAAACGCGACATCGCCGGTCGATATCGCGGCTCGGTCTTCGGGATGTTTTGGAGTTTATTCAACCCGCTCCTGATGTTGGCTGTGTATACCCTGGTCTTCGGCGTGGTCCTTCGGGTCCGCTGGAGCAGTCGCATGCCGGACGGCGGAGAAGTTGATTTCTCTGTTATCCTATTCTCAGGCCTGATCATCCACACCTTGTTCTCGGAATGCTTCACCCGAGCGCCAACCCTGGTGACCAGCAACCCGAACTTCGTCAAACGCATCGTCTTTCCGCTTGAGGTCCTGCCCTATATCGCCTTGATTTCAGCCCTGTTCCACGGCGCCATAAGTTTCCTTGTCCTGATCGCAGCCCATCTCGTTTTGGCCAAGACCATGGCTTGGACAATCATCCTGACGCCAATCGTACTGCTGCCTCTGTTGCCGATGATCCTTGGGCTAACTTGGTTTCTGGCGGCGCTCGGTGTCTTTCTTCGCGACGTCGGACAAATCACCGCAGTGATAAGCACCGTGCTGTTGTTCGTCGGGCCGATCTTTTTCCCGATAGACAAGTTACCTGCCGCTTTTCAGTCGCTCGTTGTGTTCAATCCGCTGAGCGTGATCGTAATTGAGTTTCGCAAAGTGGCTCTATACGGCGTGATGCCGGATTGGGGCGCGTTGGCGCTCTATACGCTGGTCTCACTGGTTGTCGCCCAACTCGGTTTCCTATGGTTCAAACATACCCGGCGCGGTTTCGCCGATGTTCTCTAGCCTGCTCAGCATGTTTGGCACATTGACTGAGGCCCATGGCAAGCCCCCTGTCTTGATTGGGGCTACCGGCGGTTCCGGTACCCGTGCCCTACATAGCGCCCTCAGCACTGCCGGATTGTTTATGGGTGAGCGGTTGAACGGGGCCGGCGACGCTATGGATTTTGAACCGTTCCTCGACGACTGGATCAATCCGATCCTCGATACCACACGCGGCCTCGACTACGGCCCAGCGACTCTTGACCGTTCGGCCTTGGAGGACTTTAAGGCCGCTCTCACGACGTATCGCACGGAGCACCCAGGCGGCGATGCACTTTGGGGGTGGAAGAACCCGCGTTCGATGTACGTACTGCCGTTGATCCACTCGGTCTATCCGGATCTGTGTTTCCTGCATCTGGTGCGCGACGGGCGTGATATGGCGCTCTCAGACAACCAAAACCAAGCCCGCAAACATTACGCGGCCCTTTTTGGCCAACCGGTTGGGGACATCACGCCTGAGCGTTCAATCAAGTTGTGGGCCAAGGCCAATAACGATGTCGCCGACTGGGCCGAACGTGTGCTCGCCAACCGATACCTGCGGATCCGCTTCGAAGACCTCTGCGCCAGTCCTGGGTCGCATCTACGTTCTGTATTCATCCTTTTGGGGCTGGACGGCACTTCGCTTGAAGCCGCTGTGGCAGCCGCCTTGCCAAGCATCAGCAAGCCAGCCTCCGTCAACCGGTGGCGCGCACTTCCGGAAGATGACGCCAGCCAGCTCACCAACCTGGCGAAACCTGTGCTGGAACGATTTGGGTACGCGCTCTAGAGCCTATCAAGGCTGACGAACAGCACACGATAAGGTCCAGCACCCCAAACCCCACTTGCCTTCAGCGTGCTTGCAGTTACTTTCCTGACCAACAGGCCCACCCGGCCAATCGCAGAGGAAAAAACCCATGCAGGGCAGCAACACGCCGATCAACCCGGAATTCGCCGATCTCGTCATTGAGGAGGCGTACAACCCCTACCGCGAGTGCATTCAGGGTCTAGCGAACGAGCCGATCACGGTGCGCATGATCGTCGAGCGGGCCGACACTATGTTGCGCGGCGAGCCCGGGTTCGAGGGCCTTGGAGATTACTCCCTGTCCGAGATTGTCGCCCGCCTGGTCGCCAATCGGCCGCGGGTTGCCATCATTCAGGGATCCGCCGACCATCCGGCACATCTGCTGGACCATGAACACATGCTACGTGTCGCCGCCCGGATCTGGCAGAACGGTGGCGTGCCCTTCACGTTCGGCGTGCCGGTGATTTGCGACGGCACCGCCCAGAACAATATCGGCCAGAGCTACTCGTTGGTTTCGCGCAACCAGACGGCGGCCACCGTGAACATCAACTTCGAGGGCCATTCCTACCATGCGGCCTATGTGCTCTCGGGCTGCGACAAGTCACCGACCGGTGTGCTCTCGGGCCTGGCCTCGGCGGCTCGTGCCCGCACCGCGCCCGGGCGCGGCACGGCGCCGGCCTGGGCTATGTTTGCGCCAAGCCATGTGCTGCGCGGCGGCACCATTCCACCCGGCACCCGCGACCGGCTGCGCGCCATCGAGGACAAAGCCACCGCCGCCGGCGACCCGCAGCTCGCCGCCGATATCGCCGAGAATGCGCGCTATATCCTGCAATGCTCCTCCGACGAGGCGTTCATCGGCCAGTTGAAGCGCGCGGTCTCCATGGGCCTGATTGACCGCACCGAACAAAACGGCATTCTCGACGAATTGGCCGCCGCGACCTGTCACGAAAATGGCGGAGTTTGCGCTTTCAACGGCACCGGCAACAGCTCGCGCACGCTGGTCGCCTCACTCGGCCTGACGCCACGCGAGGTCGAACTTCTGACCGACACTCCGGCGACCAAGATCGTGAATACGGCCGTCGATCAGTTCTTCCGCTGCTTCAACCGGCCGGACTTCGGGCTGCTGGAGGTGCTCGCCGGCAATTACGCCAACGCCATTCGCATCCACGGCGCCACCGGTAGCTCGACCAACCTGATGATGCATATGCCAGCGATCATGCGCTATGCCGGCTTCGATGTGACGCTCTCAGATTACGAAGCGGTGGCAAACGCCCATGACGTGCCGGACATTTTCGCTCACAGCCTGACCGAGGGCCGGGATACCTTCGCGCTGGCCCAGCAATTCGAGGCCGGACACAACCGCGGTATGGAGAGCATCTACAAAGTGCTCTCGAACCTCGGCGTGCCGCTGAACCTGGATGCGCCAACCATGACCGGTCATAGTTGGCGTGAGCGCACCGCCGACCTCGATCAGCCGGTTAGCCCGGACCTGCCCGAGGAGCGCGCCGTCATTCGCGCCCGCCCGGTACGTGAGATCTCCGGCACCGACGTGCTGCGTGGGAATTTCCTCTCGACCGCCGTGCTCAAGGTCGCTGCCATGTCGGATAGCCAGTACAAGACCTTCGACGACCGGGTGTTCGTGGTGCGGTATTTCGCCAACGAATATGACTGCAACGCCGACCTGACCGACCCCAAGCTGATGGACAAGCTGCGGAAAATACCCGGCCTCGACGAGGCGGTCTTGGCTCGGTTGCGCGCGGTCAATGGCGGCGACGGCACTGGAGATTTCGACGCCATGATTGAGGACGGCACTCTCGCGTTCGCCTTTGTCATCGGCGGACAGGGGCCGAAGGCCTACGGCATGCCCGAGATGTTCTCGCCGAGCCAAAACCTGCGCCATCATGGGGTGCTCGAGCGCTCCTCCATCCTGATGACTGACGGACGGTATTCCGGCGTGACCAAGGGTGCCTGCATCGGCCATGTGACCCCCGAAGCGTACGAGGGTGGTGCGATCGGGGCTTTGGTCGACGGCGACCTACTTTGGGTGCGTCTCGGCGGCAAGGGTTTGGATATCCTGGATCGCGAGCATTTTCTTGCCGGTGAGAAGAGCCCAATGACCGAACTGCCGCTCGCCGAGCGCGCCGATATTATTACTGAACGCAAGCGGATGATGGATCAGCGCCAGCTGGAGGTTGCGTCCTCCTCTCTGATGGATGAGGTCACCGATGCCGAGCGCGGCGTCGTTCCAGGCTCGGTCGATCGACGCGCCACGCATCCGTCACCGATAACAGGCAAGGCCCGCGCAGCGGCTTGAACGACTAAGTGTTGTTCTACCACACCCAATTCCGCGTCCCGGACGAAGCGTAGCGGAGATCCGGGATCTCGTCGGTATGGCACCTCGATAGCGGATCTAGACCCCGGTCTTGGCTGCGCCAAACCGGGAAGCGGCGTATTGGGATCCCCTACCGGTTCTCCCGCATGACCCGCGCCTTTTGGCGGTCCCAATCGCGTTTGCGTTCGGTTTCGCGCTTGTCGCTCTGTTTCTTGCCCTTGGCGACACCAAGCTGAAGCTTGGCAATACCGCGCTCGTTGAAATAGAGCGAGATCGGAACCAGCGTCGCACCCTCGCGGCGGATCAAACCCAGCAAGCGGTCGCGCTCTTTTTTGTGCACCAGCAACGGGCGCGGCCGGCGTGGGGCGTGATTGAGCTTGTTCGCCGCCTCATATTCCGGGATATGCGCGTTGAACAGGGTCAACTCACCTCGATTGTCACCGGCATAGGATTCATTGATGCTGGCGCGGCCAAGGCGCAAGGATTTCACCTCCGAGCCCATTAAAATGATCCCGGCTTCGAGGGTTTCCTCGATGAAATAGTCGAACTTAGCCCGCCGGTTCTTCGCGATCGAGGGACCAGTGTCCTTTCGGGTCGCCATGACCCGTCCTCCAGTTAGTTTATGTTAGTTAAGCAAGCCCTAGTTCAGAAGACCGGCGTGGCGTAATGCCCCTTCGACCTTGCTTTTGCTCTCGTCGGCAATCTCGCACAACGGCAGCCGGGTATTCGGCTTGCAAAGCCCCAGCAAGCTGGCCGCATACTTGACCGGCCCCGGGCTCGCCTCGCAGAACAGCGCATCGTGTAACGGCATCAAACGCTCGTTGATCGAATACACCGTATCCATATCGCCCGCAGCCCACGCATCGTGCATTTCCGCAAGCGGCTTCGGCGCCACATTGCAAGTCACCGAGATACAACCGTGACCGCCTTGCGCCATATACGGCACAATGGTCGCGTCCTCACCGGAAAGCTGAGCAAAATCCGGGCCGATCTCTATCCGGGTCTTCATCGGCCGGACCAGATCCTGGGTCGCATCCTTAACACCGACGATGTTCGGAATCTCGGCCAGCTTGGCCATGGTCTCAACCGTCATGTCGATCACGCTGCGTGGCGGGATGTTGTAGATGATAATCGGCAGCGAGGTTGCATCCGCGATCGCCTTGAAATGGCTATAGAGGCCCGCCTGGGTCGGCTTGTTGTAATACGGCGTGACCACCAGAGCCGCGTCGGCCCCTGCCTGCTCGGCATGCTGGGTCAGCTCAATCGCCTCGGCGGTCGAGTTCGAGCCGGTACCGGCAACCACCGGCACGCGCTTGTCGGCGGTCGCGACACATAGCTCCACCACACGCTTATGCTCTGGGTGGCTGAGGGTCGGCGATTCGCCCGTGGTTCCGGTTGGAATCAGGCCATCAGTCCCCTGCTCGATCTGCCAATTGACGATTTTCTCGAAGGATTTCTCATCGATGCCGCCATTCTCAAAAGGCGTAATAAGAGCAACAAGTGATCCCTTGAACATGGGATTTCCCGGATTGTGCGACATCGGTTCTCTCCGAACGGCAGTGAAGTCATAAAGTCAGCGAGGCGGCAACATACGCGCTGCCGCATCCCCTCGCAAGGGCCCGGCTTGCCGCGAATCGGCGAAACACTTACAATTCATAACGTTACACGCCAAATGTAAGCGACCACTTGATGGAGACTAGTCGACGCATGACACCGCGTTGCATCGATCCGGGAACAACCGCCCACCCCGACAACACACGCGCCTCTTTCGCTAACAGGATGCGTGTGCGGGCTATTGCGATGTTGCTGTGTGTAGCGCTGGGAGTCTCACTGGCACCAGAGATCTTCGCCGC
>JABIRP010000151.1 GCA_018699735.1 Rhodospirillaceae bacterium
ATAATGCGCCGCGCCGCGCGGTCACCGATCAGGGCAAATCGCGCATGATCAGCGACAGCGGATGCTTCCGCCAGACCGACCCGGCCGAGCCTCAGGCCGATCGCCACCGCCGCAATGCGGCCGGTTCTGGCGGCTGCATCGGCGCCAAGGATGCCGCCACCGTCTCCGGCAACATAGACACCGGCTGCCGTGCTTTCGCCCCACTCATCGAGCATCGGAAAGAAACAGCGCTGGCCCTGGCTCCATTTATGCTCGGCCCCGACTAAACGAGTGAGCTGTGTGTTGGGAACCACGCCTTCGTGCAATGCGACCATATCGGCGGACAACTCGTAGTCCTGCCCATCGACGCGAAACGCCAGCCCTTCCGCGCGCGCGCCACCGATCACCCGCAGGTCAGTGGCACCGGAATACACCGGAATGCCGCTCTGCTTCACACTGCGCATCATCCGATAGCCCTTCACCAGATACGGCACGGCCGGCCCCAGATCGAACATTCTCCCAATCATCCGGCCCGTAGCGCCGGTGGGTGCGGTATCAACGATTGCGGCAATCGGGATATGAGCGGCGATGTATTGACTGGCGAGCAAGAAAAGCAACGGCCCGCTGCCCGCGAGGATGACCCAGCCCTCGGGATAAAGGCCCGAGCTTTTCAGAACCGTTTGCAACCCGCCGACAGTTACCACCCCCGGCACGGTCCAGCCGGGAATTGGCACCGGCCGCTCCATGGCGCCGGTCGCCAGAAGCAGGCTCCGGGTTTTCAAACGCCGCGCTTCGCCAGCCTGACTATAGAGGATCTCGCGTTCGCCGGACCGCGCTTTGGATTTCGGCGTTTCCCCGATATGCCAGACCGTCGCGCCAGATCGATAGTCGGCGCCGGAGCCCCGCAACCCATCCGCCAAACTCTGCCCGCGCGCGTAGTCATTGCCGAGAAACGAAAGATCGGCCGGTCGAAGCCGTGTCACCTGCTCAATGGCCCGGTAGATTTGCCCGCCCGGCGCGCCCTGTTCATCCAGAACCACCGTCGAAAGGCCGGCATCGCTGGCAACCGCTGCTGCCGCCATCCCGGCCGGGCCGGCGCCGACAATGGCCAGATCACACTCATCCGTCATGATCGACCTCCAGCACTGATATCCAGCACCGGCGCACCCACCTGGCGTCGCACCGCCATACCGGGCTCTACGGTGGTCAGACAGGCCTGGCGATTGGCGATGCCGTCGACCTCGACCAAGCACTCGAAGCATGCGCCCATCAAACAGTGCGGAGCCCGTGAAGCGCCCGAGACCGGAGAATTTCGGAAACTCTCTACCCCGGCCGCAAGGAGGGCAGCAGCAATACTGTCACCGACGAGGGCCTCAATCGCCTCGCCCTCAAAACTTAGAGTAACAGTCTCGCGTTTTAGATTAGGCAGCCGCTTGAACATCGAACCTCCTCGCCGAAAATGCTTGGAAAGATTGGTTGAAACCTGGCTGCAGCAGTTGCGGCGCCAGATCAATCGCATGCGCCGCCGCCAACGTCACGCCGCTGTGACAGGTGACGACAAAAGCGCCCGGATGCTCCACAGATTCCTCATAAATCGGAAACCCATCCGGCGACATAATGCGCAACGCACTCCACAGTCGGACGATGCGGGTGTTGGCCAATACTGGAAAAACCCGACGCGCGCGGTCAGCAATATCGGCGAAGATGGCGGGGTTTAGTCCGGTATCGAAGCCAACGTCCTCGGCACTGGCCCCGAACATGACGGAGCCTTCCTCGGTCTGCCGCACACGTCCCACCGGTATATCGAGGAACGGCGCCAAGCGCTCGGTCACAAGTATATGACCGCGCTCGGGCGCAGTCGGCACAGTGAGTGCGACATCCTTGTCGAGCGCGCCATTGCCAAGCCCAGCCGCCAGCACTACACGCCCAGCCGACACCGGGCCTCGCTCTGTCTGCACGACAAAGCTCCCGTTGTCCGGTTCTATCGAGATCACCCGGTGATGCGGGCGATAGTCAACGCCACGCGCCGCGTTCGCGGTGTGAAGGGCACGCAACAGATGGAGTGGATTGACGTGGCCGTCATGCGGCGAATACCGAGCACCGACGACTTCCGGCCCCAATGCAGGTACCAATCGCCTCGCTTCGTCGGCATCAATCATGCGGGCGTCATTGGCACCGACACCGCCTTGTGCCTCCATCCGCGCGATCTGGGCCGCATAGTCACGGTATTCCGCCTCGCCAATGCACGGTTCAATGCCGCCGGGTTGGCGCAGCCCCAGGTCGATGCCGGTCTCTTCGGTCAGAGCCGCCTCAAGACCCGGCCAAAGCCCAGCCGAATTGCGTGACCAGGCAGCGTACTCCGCCATGCCATCGCCCTTGCTTTGCACCCAGACCAATCCGAAATTGCCGCGCGAAGCCCGATACGCGTCATCGCCCTCATCAAGCACGACGACGCGCGCGCCTTCGCGCGAAAGCCCGTATGCCAGCGCCGAGCCAACCAGGCCACCGCCAACGATTGCTACATCGGCTCGCACCTTCGGTCAGTCCAAATCGAGCGGCCAAACCGGCCGTCGGACATTCTTGTAGGGTAACACCGGATAATTGCGCGAGGTGATGCCGTCGCCCTCGTCAACCACCAGGATTTCACGCGCGATCGGCGCGAAAGCAGCGCGGAAGTGCTGTGCCGACTTCACACCGAGAAAATCCTTATCCTCTGGATTAATGCCAAGGTGTCGAAAATACTGACGATCGAGAACCTGCAACCGGGTTTGCGTAACAACCACATCGATGCCGCCAATATCCAGCAGCACGCAGGGCCACATATCAACGTAGGAACCCTGAGCCATCGGCCCTTCCATGTGGAACTTGCCGTCACCGGTCGCCTTCACGGTCGCCTTCGTTACAATTGGTGGCGCGAAATCGGTCTCGGTCTTGCCGCCGAGACTAATATCGATCTCGGCACCAATTCCAGCCGTGAGGGCTTGCTTGGTAACTGCGGGATCGTAAATATTGGAGAAAGCCGCATTCTCGAACCCGGCTTCGATCATGGCGGCTAGCAGCTTGGTAGAGTCATTGTAACCACCACCGCCGGGGTTATCGGCAAAATCGGCTAGGACCACCGCCCCTTCGCCCGCCGGCACCACCTTGGCCCGCGCGATCGCATCCACCGTCGACATCGGATCGATCGTAATATTGGCCCGGCGGGTCCAGATCTCGCCGACCAGTTCGTTGGCGATCTCTTGATGCCGTGGGTTGTTGCCCTCCCCGACCACGACGACTGTCGGCCCGACATCATGAATATCAGTCCAAGGGAAGCCGGCGTTGACCGTGATGGTGTGGATGTCCGCCTCACGCGCGGTATGCGCATCTGCCAATGCCAGAACTTCAAGCATCGGACCTGGCGAGGTGGTGCGGCCGTGATCGACACCGTCCAGCATCTGGCCGCGCGCAACGTAGGTTTTCGGCTTCAGTCCGCGCTCCAGCATGCCGTGGGTCAGATTGGCGACGACTTCGGCGGTCTCATAGCCATCTATATGCGGATAGGTGCGGAACGAGACCAAGACGTCGGCGTTCGCGGCCATGCGATCGGTGAAATTTGCATGCAGGTCGAGCGAAACACCGAGCGGGATGTCCGGGCCAATATACGCGCGCACGCGCTCCAGCAACAAACCCTCGCCGTCCTCGTCGTGGGTTGTGACCATGGCACCGTGTAGAGCCAGTAGGACAGCGTCGAATGGGCCCTCATCCTTGAGGGATGCCATGATCTCGCTGGCGAAAGTCTCGAATGCCTCCTCTGTCACCCGCCCCGACGGCGTGGCACTGGCCGAAATAGGGGTTACGATTTCCCAGCCGTAGGTTTCGGCCGCATCCAGAAAAGCGGCAACCTCGACCCGCGTGCCCTTGTGACGATCGATCACTTCTTGACCACGATACAGTGTGCGTGCCTCGTAGGCGGCAATGTCTGTCGGAAGTTTGGAAAATGTGTTGGTCTCGTGCTTCAGGCTCGCGATGAGAATTTTCCGTGACATTAGATTTGGGCCTCCAATTCGGCTTGAACAGACTTGTCGAATCCAACCAACCGCGCCTCGCCGAGATCAATGACCGGGCGTTTGATCAGTGTCGGATTTTCGCAGAGCAATGCCGGCGCGCTAGCGTCATCCAACCCGTCGCGCGTTGCCCCGTCAAGCTTGCGCCAGGTGGTGCCGCGTCGGTTGACCAGCCGTTCGAGGCCAATCTCACCAACCCAGGCCGCCACTGTCTTCGGTTCCAAACCGTCCTTGCGGAAATCATGAAACCGATGTTCGACGCCGCGCGCCTCCAGCCACTTGCGGGCCTTCTTGACCGTGTCGCAATTGGGAATGCCGTAAAGAGTAATCATCGGTTCGCGGCCTCACCTACAATAACAAAGCGCGAGTTTGGAACCGCTGGGCACCGGCTGGCAAGTGAGAGGAGCGAATTAAATCAATATCCCGCACATACATCGTCATCCTGAGGTGCTCGAAGAGCCTCGAAGGACGCAAGTTGCCAGTGATGTGCGTCCTTCGAGGCTCACTTTGCTCGCACCTCAGGATGACGTATTCCCTATATCGGAGCGACGCTCGCCACGAAATCCATGTACAGCGCCCGCGCCCGCCGAAAAATTGGGCCGGGCTGCAAGTCGCGGTCCTCGTATCGGTTGATCGCTTGGACCTTGCCGATATTGCCAGTGACGAAAACCTCGTCGGCTTCCGCCAGTTCTTCGGTTGCCACAGAGCGCTCGCGCACGGTGATTCCCGCCCGGCGCAACAATCCCGCGACACGCTGACGAGTGATGCCGTTCAGGAATGAGCCGTTTACGGCCGGAGTGATCGCCTCCCCATCCTTGGCAAGCCAGAGATTCGCATGGCTGAACTCAGCTACGTCGCCATCAGGGCCACGCACCACTGCCATCTGATAACCCCGCTCGACCGCTTCGGCGTGGGCCCGTTGGGACAACGGATAGAGACACCCAGCCTTGGCCATGGTCGGTGCCTGATCTGGCGCTGGCCGGCGGAAAGACGACAGACAAGCTGCACCCGCAACCTCAGGCGGCATCGGTGATGTGAAGACCGAGAGCGCGAATTCAGTCTTGCCGACCTCGGGCAGGCGCAACCCCTCGCGCTGAAAGAACATCGGCCGAAGGTAGAGATCCTCGTCGGCGCCCACCCGTCGCACACCGTCCCGGCACAATGCTTCAACGTCGGTCGACGAGATTGCTGGGTGCATCAACAATTCGTGCGCTGAATTGATCAAACGCTCGCAGTGTAGATCAAGGTCCGGGATCCGTCCGTCGATCGCTCTTGCCGCATCGAAAACCGAGGTTCCCGACCAAAGCCCAATATCCATGGTGC
>JABIRP010000152.1 GCA_018699735.1 Rhodospirillaceae bacterium
CACTGGGTTGGTTGAATAGGCGTCTACCCCAAGATCATGCGCCAGGTTGCGTTTGGTTTTGCTGTATCCGATTAAATCCTTGAGTAGCCCATTCTCTTCTCCGCTGCCGTCATCTTTACCGATATTAGCCACGGCAGAGACAAGATCGCCGACCAAGCGCTCCACTGCGCCTGGCACGTTTTCAAGAGTGCGCAGCGGATTGGTGATGGCTTCCTTGGCATCGGCCAACGGGCCGGAGATCGCCGCCGCCAGACCATCGGCATACGCCGTTGACGTTTTGCTGCGCCGGATGACGGCGATCGCCGTCATCTCCCGCGCCCGTTCAAGCGCTTGTTCGTTGCCAAGAACCTTTGATGTGAGGTCTGGCGACGACACCGTGAACCGGTTCATCATGCCATCGTTGGTCGCCAGTGGCTCGATTACGAAGTTCTCGCCCTGAAGCGCCTTGGTGCCTAAGACTTCCGCCGCCTGAAACGTTGGCAGTTTCTCGAACTCTGCTGCGTCGGCGCCGCGCAAGGGTGTGGCAATGAAAATCGTTCCCATGAGGAAAATTGACATCAGGCCGGAAAAAGTCTTCATCCCATTTTCCCCAATATAGTTTCGGGTCATTATATCCGAGATGGCTCAACGCCCTAATCTTCTCCCGGAGATGCCGCAAATGGAAATTAGAGACAAAACCGTGGTCATAACCGGTGCCGCGAGCGGTATCGGTAAAGGCTTGGCCGAAAGATTCAAAGCGGAAGGCGCCAAGGGTTTGGCTTTGGCCGACATCGACGCAGACGGGGTTACGGCGGTTGGTGATATGTTGGGTGCGCTCTCCATGCCATGTGACGTTGGCGACGAGGCGCAAATCAAAGCTCTAGTTGCTGCGACTGAACGGCGGTTTGGACCGATCGACATTTTCTGCTCGAACGCCGGGATCTTCTGCGAAGGCGATGAAGATCAACCGGATGCCGAGATTGAAGCCAGTTGGCGGATCAATACCATGAGCCATGTCTATGCCGCCCGCGCAGTGGCTCCGGGAATGGCCGAGCGGGGATCGGGTTACCTCGTCAACACCGCCTCGGCCGCCGGTATCCTGATCCAGGTCGATAGTGCTGCCTATACCATGAGCAAACATGCAGCCATTGGTTTCGCCGAGTTTCTTGCCGCCAAGTACGGCCCCAAAGGTGTCCGAGTTTCGGTCCTCTGTCCCCAGGGCGTGCGGACTGCTATGACTGCCGGCCGGGAAGGGTCACCGGCGGCCATGAACGGAGTACTGGAGCCCGAGGATGTCGCCGAAGCCGTCGTCCAGGGCATGGCTGAGGAGAATTTTCTAATCTTCCCGCATGAGATTGTGCACGAGTACCTGAGGCGAAAAGCCAGTGATCGCGACCGTTGGCTGCGCGGTATGGCCCGGGTTCGTGAGAGCCATTTCTCGGAGCAAAATTGAGCCAATAGGGACTAGGGGATCAGGACCAATTTACCCAAAACCCGTCGCCCGGCCATTTCAGATAATGCGGTCGCAGCCTCCTCCAGAGGGTAGGTTTTCATTACTTTCGGCTTGAGATGCCCGGCGTCATACGCCTTCAGAAGGGTCGTCAAACGTTCCCGCGTGTCTTTGGGGAACCGCTCACTGTGCTCACCAAAGACGACACCGACGACGGAGAAGTTTTTGACCAGGATCATGTTGGTCGCAGCCTTTGCGATTGTGCCGGACGCGAAGCCGACGACTAGGATGCGGCCTTCCCATCCGATGCATCGAACGCTTTGCTCGAATGCGTCGCCGCCAACCGGATCGAAGACAACGTCGACCCCTTTACCGTCGGTGAGCGCGCGCACTCGGTCGCGCAGATCTTCGGTGGCGTAGTTGATGGTTTCGTCAGCCCCGTGCTGGCGCGCCGTCGCGAGCTTTTCGGGGCTGCTTGCGGCCGCGATCACTCGGGCGCCAAGTAATTTTCCGACCTCGATGGCGGCCAATCCGACGCCTCCGGCGGCGCCGAGCACCAGCAGGGTTTCGCCAGCACTCAAGCGGCCCCTGTAACTCAAGCCGAAGTGGGCTGTCCCGTAGGTTACCGGGAATGCTGCCGCGGTCACGAAATCCATGGCGTCCGGTATCGGTGTCACAACCTCGCCCGGTACGACGGCCTCTTCGGCATGGCCACCGCCGTGGCGTGCGAAAGCCAACACCCGGTCACCCGGCCGGACATGCTCGATGCCGTCGGCGCATTCCAGGACTTCGCCTGCGACTTCGAGGCCCGGGGTGAACGGCATCTTCGGCTTGACCTGGTATTTGCCCTCGACCATCAGGATATCGGGAAAATTGACACCGGATGCCTTAACGCCAATGCGGACTTCTCCAGCCGCTAGCGGCGGGCGCTCGATTTCACCGACCACAAGGGATGACGTGTCACCAAGTTCATGGCAGAGCAGGGCGCGCATAATTTTCTCCGGGTCGGTTATGAGGTCAATTCGGCCGTCGCCATGAGTTTAAGCTCACGCCGCATCAGTTTACCTGTAACTGTGAGCGGCAACGCGTCCGAAACGATTAGGTGGTCGGGAACTTTGTAACGCGAAAGATGCTCCCGGCAATGCGCCAAAATTTCCGCGATCACTATTTCGGCTCCCGGCCTCGCGGTGACGAAGGCGACGATGATTTCACCGCGACCTGGATCATCGAACCCGGTTACACCTGCAAGGGCGACATCACCATGGCGTTGAAGGGTTTCTTCCACTTCGGCCGGCGAGACATTTATCCCGGACCGTTTGATCATCTCGGAGCTTCTCCCGGCGAAACTAAGCCTGCCATCTACATCGAGAGACCCCAAGTCACCGGTTTTGAAATACCCGTCCGCTGTAAAGGTCTCGTCGTTGAACTGGCTGCTGGTGCCGGAATAGCCTGCGGTCAGATACCCGGTAACTTCGATCTGTCCGATCGTGCCGGCCTCTGCTTCCTTGCCGGTTTCGGGATCTCGTATGCTAATCTGCACGCCTGGCAAGGGCGGTCCTTGGCATCGCGCACGTTTGTCCAGGGACCAGGTGTGTGGCGTGACACAGCAATTGCCATAGTTCTCGGTGCCGCCGTAGATGTTGCAGATCTCCGAGGCGCCCAGTTCGAGGGCGGCTTTGATAATGTCTTGTGGTGCTCCGATCGTCACACCTGTTCTAAGTGTCGATGTGCGTTCCGGGGTGAATTCCGGGTGTGCGACGAGGGCGTTGGTCATTGCCGGCAAGGTGTAGATCCCAGTGCATTTGTGCTGCTCGATCAGATCGAGTGCGCCCGCCGCCCGAAAATGCCCTTGCAATACCAGTGTCGCGCCATGCGTGATGATCGCTGGGAGCGCGTTGACGGCTCCGTACGACCAGAAAAGCGGGATTGAAATCAGCACTCTATCTCCGGGCACCAACCCCTGTCGCTCGCCGATGTTGAAGCCGTTTTCGATGGCCGCGAAATGATCGAGCGGCACCGCCTTGGGTCGGTTGCTTGAGCCGGACGTGTAGAGAATGACCAGCGGGTCGCCGGCGCTTGCA
>JABIRP010000153.1 GCA_018699735.1 Rhodospirillaceae bacterium
AAAGCTATCCTGGACCTGCCAAAAACGCTGGAGGTGTTGGAAACGAAAGGCGTGCCGGTGATTGGCTATCGCACACACGCCTTACCGGCCTTCTGGTGCCAGGATAGCGGCCTGACTGCACCGCATCGCGCCGATAGTCCAACGGATGTGAGCGCTATTCTGAACCGGATGAGGTCACTGGGCTATCCCGGCGGTGCCGTCATCGCCAACCCAATCCCCGAAGCGGCTGCCATCCCGCGAGCAGAGATCGAAACGGTGATCGGTACGGCACTTACGGATGCTGAAAATGCGGGTATCAAAGGCAAGGCGGTGACGCCTTATCTTCTGGATCGGATCAATAGCCTGACCGGCGGGCGGTCACTGGAAGCTAATGTCGCGCTCGCGGTCAACAATGCGCGGTTGGCAGGGGAGATAGCGGGCGCTCTATCAGCTTGTTGAAAAATCCCTATTTGCAGCGCGATAGAATTCGGGCTTTAGGGTCGCCGGGGATGAAGCCTCGTCGGGTGGTGGCGCCGGCGGGTTGAATGTCGTTGCGCCCAAGTTTCTGATAGTGCTCGACAACCTCGGGTGAAAGCCTGAGGTAGATTTGATAGGTGTCTTCCATCGAACTGGTGACGGGGATTGTTTCACCGATCTCATCGTCGGAAACTGCCCGATAGCCTTTCGCGACGAACTCGATAAACCGAACCTTACAGCCATCCGGTGACCATTTTCCGCGCAAATTGACCGGCACTCCGAGATGCGAAACAACCTCGCCTGTGGTCAGGGGGGAAACTTCACTCGATTTGCTTGGCGGTGCCGTCATCCCGGTAGTGGGCTTGGCTTTCGGCAGCATGTGCGCGATGCCCATCTTCTGAGCCAGTTTGGTGGCATGTGGGTAGACCAACGGATGCTGAAGATAAATCAGGCCGGCGAGTGCGATCACTGCGGCCAATATCAATACCAGAATCCCACTTAGGATCATGCCCAGCCAACTCCGGCGCGGCTTGCCACCGTATTCGACGGTCGGACGGGTCGGTGACCCGCGCTCCTCTGCTTCGGTTACCCGAGCAGCCAGGGCTCTCAACTCGTCGAGATCACTATCGGTATCATCCTCGGAGTCGCGCAGCCAAGACGGAGTTTCAATATTCTCGTCGTCTTCGTCGTCATCGTCATCGGGGAAATCGATGTCGGCAACAGAAGCCTCACCGTCATCATCGTCATCATCATCGAAGGTGAGGGGCTCTTCGTCGTCCGTAAATTCAGACGCGGTCTCTTCAACCTCATAGGGCGCTTCTTCGGCCATAGGTGCTGCGACGGGTTCGTAGTCGGGCGTGCCGTTTCCAGCGGTGTCACCTTCGGCGGGTGCCTCGGCGCCAAATAGATTTATCCGGGCCTGGTCGACGAAAAAGATCTGCGAGTAAACCCAGCTTGTTGCGTCCGGGTCATAGTCGGCGGTGGCGATACGGAGTTCTGCCTCACCGGCGACGGAAAGTTCGTCGGCAAGTCGCCCGGCCAGTACAGCCACGCTCCGCGCCTGCTCCAGGGTTTCCCATTCACCAGCCTCGCGGCGCTGTAAGTAATAGACGGATTGACGCTTCATTTTTCGACCGTCCGCTCCCCTTCTGGCAGTAGCCCCACTGCTACCAAGATTTGTTCTCTTTCAACAGTGCAACCGCTTCATCCGCATCCAAGGGCCGCGAGAAGAAGAAGCCCTGCGCATACTGACACCCCAAGGCCCGAAGTTGCGCCATCTGTTCGGCCGATTCAACTCCCTCGGCGATTACATCGAATTTCAAGTTGGCCGCAAGCATGCTAATTGTTCGCACAATTTCCAGGTTTTGGTGGTTCCGACCCATGTCCGTGACAAAGGATTTGTCGATTTTCAACGTGTCGATCGGGAAGGTATGCAGATAGCTAAGTGAGGAATACCCAGTCCCGAAATCGTCGACGCAGACCCGGATATTCAATTCGCGCAGCTGACTCAACATACGGGCGGAGCGCTGGGCGTTTGCCATCAGCGCACTCTCGGTGATCTCGAGTTTCAGGTTCGATGGCTCCAAACCGGTCTCATCGAGGCAGTCGACGATCATCGAGACCAAGTCGAGGCCGGTGAACTGCCGGCTCGATAAATTGACGCTGACCTGCAGCGGTTCGCCGACCTCACTCAATTCGTTCCAGCGCAGGGCCTCACGGCAGGCACGCTCCAAGACCCATTGGCCCAGGGCTACGATCAGGCCGGTTTCTTCGGCGAGCGGAATGAATTCCGACGGCAACAACAAGCCCCGGTCACTGTGTTCCCACCGTATCAACGCCTCAAACCCGGCAATTCGGCCAGTTTCCAAGGCGATGATGGGTTGATAGTGGAGATCCATCTCGCTGCGCTCGATCGCCCGTCGCAGATCGCTGTCGAGATCCAGAGGCGTTACCGTCGAATGCCTAAGATTGTTGTCGAATAAAACCGCCTGGTCTTTGCCAAGCTCCTTCGCCCGGTACATCGCCAGTTCTGCGTCCCGTAATGCGTCTTCTGGGCGCTTATAGCCGTTGTCGGAATGCGCTATGCCCATAGACGCTGTGACGAAGACTTCTTTGCCGCCAACCTCGAATGGGGTGGCAAGAGCATTTCGAATTACATCCCCGACCTCGCGGGCAACCTCGCGGCCTGGAGCCTCTTCCAGCAAGACCGCAAAGTCGTCTCCGCCTAAACGGGCGACAGTGTCTCCGAAACTCACGCTCTGTTCGAGCCGACGGGAAGTCGCGATGATTAGGTCGTCGCCCTGGACGTGCCCTAGGCTTTCGTTGACGACTTTGAACCGGTCGAGGTCGATGTAAATGATCGCGAAATGGAAATCTGCCGCGCGTCGTTGTCGATCGATTGTTTGGCGTGCACGTTCGAGGAAAAGGGTGCGGTTGGCCAGTCCCGTCAAGCTGTCATGCAGCGCATCATGGATCAGCTGTTCTTCGGCCCGCTTTCGATCGGTGATATCGGTCTGCGATCCAACTACCCGATAAGCTTTGTCGTCGTCGCCGCGCACCGCAAGACCCCTGGTCAGCATCCAGCGGTAACTTTCGTCCTGGTGTAGCATGCGATGCTCGCTCTCGAAGTGCGAAACACCACCTCTGAGATGGGCGTCGATTTGCGCCGTCACCCGTTCGGTATCATCGGAATGAATGCGCCCGAACCATTCGTCCGTGCCGTCACCGATCTCCGCCTCTGGATAGCCCAACATCGCCTTCCAGCGCGGCGAGAGATAGATGCGATCAGTTCTGAGATCCCAATCCCAAAGCCCATCGTTGGCGCCGGCCGCCGCGAGCGCGTAGCGTTCCTCGCTCTCCCGCAATGCCTGTTCCCCGGCACGTTTTTCCGTGACGTCGCCGTATGTCACCACAAATCCGCCATCGGCCAGCGGGTTGACTTCGACCTCGACGATCCGATTGTTCGGCACAGCTCGGTCGTAGCTCTGGCGATCGCCCGAGGTCAATTGTTCGACAATTTGTTGGGTCTGTTCGATTGGGTTCCCAGGTCCGAAATCGCCGCGGTCGGCCGAGAACATTATGAGGTCGGAAACCGGTGTCCCGATTTGAGCATAGACGTGCGGTAAGTCCAGCAACTCGAAAAACAACGCATTCCAGGATGCGAGCTGACCATTTGCGTCGAATACGCAAAGTCCCTCGCTAATGCTCTCCAAGGTGCCCCGGATCATGTTCGTATAATGCGCTAAGCGGGATTGCTGGAAACGAGCTTCGGTTACGTCGGTATGCGCCTCGACGAAGCCGCCGCTATTGGTTCGATTGATCTTAATCTCGTAAATACGGCCGTCCGGGTGCTTGGACTCAAATGTTGCCTCGTCGAGGGAATGAGTGGCCAATCGCTCTTCGATCCATTGATCACGGGCTTCCGGAGCCTCAAACTCCATGAGGGAGGACGCCTCGGCATAGATCAGATCGGAAAAAGTTGTGCCGGAAATAATCAGTTTAGAAAAAGTGGAACAGGTTCGTGCGTAGCTCGAGTTCCAGGCGATCAGATGATTTTCGGCATCGAAACAGGAGAACCCGGTGTCGGTCGCCTCGAGCGCGTCCGTGATCGTGATGTCGTAAAAACGCCGCGAATTCCCGCGTTTTCCGGCGTCTGCAACACCTGACACATCGTCGATTACGGCAGGCTGATCTGTACTGCCGCCTTCGGATTTGTCCTGCTCGATATCGTTAATCTTATTCACACTTGTACCGGGCCCCACTCACCATCATCGGGGCGAGTCTATCAACGGGATCCTTGGTTTGCCACGGTAAACCGAGATCAACGCCGGGAGCCCGCACGCAGCCAGCGATAGTGTCGCCAAAGTATATGCGCGGCAGCACTCCGCCAAGGCCGCCAAGGTTCTGCAATCGCTGTCATTGTCACCGCGTCCGGGCGCTCGTCGAGGCCTTTGGCCTCTCGGAGGGCTTCGCGGACGGCTAGATCACCAACCGGCCAAATATCGTCCCGGGCCAGACTGAAGAGTAAGTAGATATCGACCGTCCAGTCCCCGATCCCGAGCACTTGTGTCATATGGGCTCGCGCCTCGTCGTCGCTCATCTGTTCAATCGCGTCCACATCGAGTGACCTGTCGAGCACCGCCCGCGCCAATGCGCGTGCATAGCGGATTTTGGGACGGCTCAGTCCCATTCCAGCAAGGGTCTCGTCGTCGAGCGTCGCATATCTTTCCGGCTCGAGCGGTCCAGACCCCTTTACACGGGCCCAAATCGCTTGACCGGAGGCGACGGAAACCTGTTGCTCGACAATTATATAGAGCAATGCAGCGAATCCACTGGGCCGCTGGCGCGCTTCTGGTGGTCCGTGTTGAGTCAGGAGGTTCGCCAGGTCCGAGTCTAACTCGGCAATGTTGGCGAGTTGCTGGGAGAGGTCTATCGGTGGGCCACTGTCACGCATCAGGCAGGGCTCTCCGTGCCATCGATCCGTCCTTTTGCTTCGGCGGCAGCATCCTCGACGGTCATGAATATTGCCCCGTTGGATTTCAGGTGATTGATCAGCCGTTCCATTGTTTTCATGCGATGGCCACGCCCGGAAACGAAGGGGTGGAAGGTATAGGTAATCACCCCCCAATCGAGGGTCTCGGTCATGTAATCGAAATCGTCGATCCAGTTTTCCAATACACCCCGGCCCGCTGCGAGGCCAGGTAGAACCGTGTCGGGGTATCGCACGAACTCGAAATGCGGAAAATCGTCGAGGCTCCAGCTGATTGGCATTTCCAGAATTGGACTTGGCGGACCCAGACGGGCCGGCTCCTTCAATGGCGTCTCATCGCCTGAGCGGGCGTAGTAGGGCAGGTAGTCGTGGCCCATGAGGGAACTGTCATAGACAAAACCATGCTGGACCAGAAGATCCAGTGTGTGCGGGCTCAAATCCCACGAGGGGGAGCGATAACCCCTGGCTTTGCGGCCGGTTAGGCGTTCGATCGTGGCGTTGGCTCGAACGAGCTCTTCCTCCTCTTCCTCGCGCGAAAGGTCGGCCGGGGTGCGATGGGTCCAGCCATGGTGGCCGATCTCGTGTCCGGCCAAGGCGACTTTTTCGCAGGCTTCTGGGAAAGATTCGATTGTATGGCCCGGCGTGTACCAGGTTGAGCGAATACCGTCTCGGGCTAACAGATCCAGTATACGCTGCGCCCCCACCAAACCGAACTCACCCCGCGATATGGCGGTTGGGGTCGTCGTACCGCGCGCAATCGGAATCGACAGCACATCAAAGTCGTAGCTGAGGCAGACGATATGCCGGGCCATGGATCCCAACCTTGCTAATTCCACACGCCCTCACGATAGGGCCGTTGCGCGCTCGGGGACAATGCCTCATCGTTGGCGCGAGCGCCGCGTTACCGACTGGATGTGAAACGAGGCGGATGAAGGAGAGCGAAAATGAGTGAGCCCTGGGAACGATCCGCGACTGAGGCGGTCCGCCAAATAACAACAGGTGAATTGACGGCTGAGGCGCTTATGCGCTCTTGCTTGGACCGAGTGGAGGAACGCGACGACGCGGTTCGCGCGTGGCAGCATCTTGACCAGGCGGCGGCACTTGACGCGGCGCGCGCGGTGGATGCGGCCGGCCCGAGCGGACCCCTGGCAGGTTTACCCGTGGCGGTTAAGGACATCATGGACACGTCCGATATGCCGACGACCTATGGCTCACGAATTTACCCGGATCATCAACCCGACGCAGATGCCAACTGCGTCGCGCGAACCCGCGCAGCGGGTGCCGTGGTCATGGGCAAAACCGTGACAACCGAGTTCGCCTGGAGAAACCCGGGCCCGACCCGTAATCCTCATAACCCGGACCACACGCCCGGCGGATCGTCCAGTGGCTCAGCCGCCGCCGTCAGCGATGGTCAGGCGATGCTGGCATTCGGGACGCAAACAGCGGGTTCCGTTATCCGTCCGGCCGCGTATTGCGGTGCTGTCGGTTTCAAGCCGTCCCGTGGGACCCATGACACCACGGGGGTAAAGGAGCTCTCAGGCTATTTCGACACAGTTGGCGAGTTCGCACGTTCCGTCGCCGATGTGGCGCTGTTCGATTTCGCGCTTCGCGGTGAGGACGTACCGGATCTGTCGATATATGACGGTGCCGCTCCACGCCTCGCGGTGATCGAGGCTCTGCCGAGTGAGTGCACCGTTGAAGGCCTGGTAGCCTTGGAAGAAATCCGACGGTCCGCAGAAGCCGCTGGGGCAAAGTCGCATTCTCTGGACGTAAACGAAGATCTCGCCCGTTTGGCTGATCTGCACAATGTTGTCATGACGGCTGAATCGGCGCGTGCGTTGGCTTGGGAATACGATAATCATCCCGAACTGCTGATCCGCTTCTACCGTGAGGGCATCATGGTTGGGCGTTCGATCGGTGATGCAGAGCTCAATGAGGCGAAAGCAGAGATCGACGAGATCCGAAACAAGGCGGCAAGCTGGTTTATCGGTTTCGACGCTATCTTGACCCAGCCAGCGCCGGGTGAGGCGATTAAGGGCATCGAGGCGACGGGCGATCCGATATTCAACAAAACATGGACGGCTCTCGGTTGGCCGTGCGTTACCATTCCCGGTGGGCGTGGCCCCAACGGATTGCCCCTCGGTGGACAGATCGTCGGGCCTATGGAAAAAGATGGAAACACACTTGCCGTGGCACATTGGATCGAGACCGCGCTCGCGGCCAAATGAAGACGGGAGGAAAAACATGCGCTTGCAACTCAAGACCTGGATTGAGGTCGAGGAGTATCTCAAGACCCGAAACGGCATCATCATTCCGATTGGTTCAACCGAACAGCATGGCCCCATAGGTCTGATTGGAACAGATGCGATCTGTCCCGAGGTTATTGCCGGGATGGCTGCGGATGAGATCGGCGCCATGATTGGCCCGACCATTTCGGTCGGCATGGCGCAACATCATCTGGCGTTCCCAGGCTCGATCGCCTTGCGACCATCGACGTTGATCGCTGTGATTAAGGATTATGTGCTGTCCTTGGCGCGGAACGGGTTTGAGCGGTTTTATTTCTTGAATGGCCATGGCGGAAACATTGCCAGCGTCAACGCCGCTTTCTCCGAGATCCATTCCGAGCGTTCTTTCGAGAAGAACAGCGCGAGACCCGCGATCCGATGTCGTTTGGCGAACTGGTTCCAATTCGATGCAGTCAAAGCATTGAGCACGGAATTTTATGCCGACAGAGAGGGCAGTCATGCGACACCATCGGAGGTAGCAGTAACTCAATTCGCTTATCCAGATTACATCAAGACGGCCGAAATGGAGCGTGCACCGGATCGTCTTCGCGCATTTCAGGACGCGGAAGACTACCGCGCCATCCACCCGGATGGGCGGATTGCAGCCGATAGTTTCCTTGCCAAACCTGAGCACGGTCGCCGCCTCGCTGAGGCAAGCGCCGAAGCAATCAAGGTCGATTATCAAGCGTTTCTCAGGGAATCTTGAAACTGTGATCGAACGAAAACCGCGACAGAAAAAAGTATGGGACTTGCCCACCCGAGTGTTCCACTGGGTGCTCGTGGCCAACGTCGTGTTCAGCTATGTCACAGCGTCACTTGGCGAATATGAACTGCATCAGGTGTCAGGCCTGTCGATTTTGATTCTGATAGTATTTCGGGTATTTTGGGGCCTATTCGGTGGGCGGCACGCACGATTTTCCTCCTTTCTTCGCGGGCCAGCCCATGTGATCGCGTATTGTCGGGCAGTGGCGCGTCGAGAGCCCGATCATGGGGTCGGCCATAATCCGCTAGGCGCGCTCAGTATCCTAGCCATGCTGACGATTTTGGCCCTGCAAGCTTCGCTCGGCCTCTTTGCCAACGACGATGCGTCATTCAAAGGGCCGCTCTATCATTTGGTCGACCCGGAAACCAGTAACAGCATCACAAGTTGGCATCACCGAGTGTTCTTGTTCGGGGTGGTATCGCTCGTGATCTTACACTTGGCGGCGATCCTAGGGTACGCCATCATGCACCGTAAGAACTTGGTCCGCCCAATGGTGACAGGCTGGGCAAAGAGCGAGATCCAAGACGACCAAATCACTAGCAGTGAGACCGTCCCGGTAGATCATCCGGTTGATGGCTCGCCGCTTGGCGCCTCGGTTTATTTGGCGGTTTCGATCGCACTGGTCCTGGGTACGATCGAACTCTTGCAATAGTGTCTATTTCTTGGGAGCCCGGAACGCTTCGTGATAGCCGCTGCAGGTTCCGCCGAGGGCGTTTAAAGCGGCACCCGTTTCAGCCGCATCACTGGTCATGGCAACCAAATCGCTAAACAAATTTCTGGAAACAGCCTTATTTCCCAATCTCAAGAGTTTTGGTTTGGGTCGTACTCAGCAGTAACTAAACGATATATCGTTAATCACGGAGCGGAAGGTTTGGGACTACAACAACGTCGTAATAGGACTTTTAGTTCAATCCGCCTGCGCGACTTTCTCGCCGGCCTGAGGTTTGATATGGGCGTAGTTCTGGCTGCCGAACCAAAGCATGTATTCGGTATAGGTCGTTGGCTCGTGTCGGGGGGGATTGGTGGGGGTGGTGCAACTCGGCAAGCATTTCATGACCGCATCGATATCGCAGTCGACAAACATCGGAATAGCGTAGCGTGAACGGTCACCACGATGCACGACGCGGTGCGGGGTAGAGAGGAACCGATCGTTGGTCCACCGCCGACCAAGATCGCCTGTGTTCACGAGATAGCTACCTGCAAGAGTGGGAGCTTCGACCCAGGTGCCGTCGGCAAGTCGGATCGCCAATCCGGGTAGCTCATTTTGCGGCAGGAGTGTCATGAAGCCCGAGTCCGTGTGTGGGGCTATGGCGTAAGCATTGTCCTCGATTTCAGAATCGGGAACCTGCGGGTAATGGGTCATACGCAACGTGTATTGAGGCTCCTGGAATCTGTCGTCGAAGAAGTCATGCGGTAAATTCAGCGCTTCGGCATAGATCGGCAACAGCATTATCGCCATGGCTTCCACCGCGTCACAATAGGCGATCACGGTTTCACGAAAGCCTGGTAAAGCGCTTGGCGCCGGCCATTGATTGGCGCCTCGATATCGCCGGTTGGCAACCACATCCGGATGGTCCGCAGGCAAGTCGCGTTTCAGGAAGTAGGCTTCGTTCAGATTGGGCTTTGTGTTCTTGTGCACCCGGGAACTGCGCGTCGTTGAACCCTTGAAGCCCATATAGCCGATATTGTGTTCGTTCACCTTGAGCGCTTGTTTGGCTTCCAATGGCTGGGCATGAAATTGTGCCGCAGCTGCGAACGCGCTATCGATCAGGTCTTGAGGCACGCCGTGGTTGGTGACGAAGTAGAAACCGACATTGTCGCAGGCGTGTCGCAACTGTTGGCCGAGATGTTTGAGCGCATCATTTTCGCCGGCGCGATAGGGGCCGAAGTCAAGGACCGGAATCTCATCACCTGGTGCAATCGAACGGGCGGTTGCGGGATCGCTGTAGGCAATGCTCATTGCCATCTCCTTCGCGGCGGCCATTAGCGCTATGATCAACTGGAAGCTGGCTTAGTGCAAGCAACACCCAAGTAATGCCCAGACAACACCCAGGCAACACCCAGGAGTACACATGACCCAAGAACGCATTCTCGTGACCGGTGGCAGCGGTCTATTGGGGCGGTTTGTCGTCCAGGCGTTGCTCGGTCAAACCGAAGTACGGGTCTTCGATTTGAAGCCGCCGGTCCAGGCAGAGGCCGAATTCCATCAGGGTTCGATATTGGATGAGCAGGCTGTCTCCAGGGCAATGCAGGGGTGTTCGGGATTGATCCATCTGGCCGCCTGGGATGATGGTGCCGCGCCGGATGATCGCTCTTACATTGAAACCAATGTGCTGGGCTCTTGGACTGTGCTTGAGGCGGCCGAACGCGCCGGGATCCGGCGGGTGGTCGCTGCGTCGAGCAATGCGGTCGCCGGCCTTGCGCCCGACCAACCCCCTTTCAGCCTGCCGAT
>JABIRP010000154.1 GCA_018699735.1 Rhodospirillaceae bacterium
GTACTGACCACCGAAGGCTTCCGAGATCTGCTGGAAATCGGGCGGCAAATTCGCCCGAAAATGTACGACTTGAAAGCCGACCATCCGCCACCGTTAGCGCCGCGTCATCTTCGGTTCGAAGTCACCGAACGGATCGGAGGCAAGGGGAATATTGTCAAAGACCTCACTGAGGACACGATAGCGAAGGCAGTCGCGGTAATCGCCGAGAGCGAGGTTACGTCCTGTGCCGTCTGCCTGCTCTTCGCCTTTCTCAACCCCGAGCACGAACAACGCCTCGGCGCTGCGCTAGCCGAAGCACTGCCGGATGTTTCTGTTTCTCTGTCGTCCGCGGTACAGCCTGAGTTTCGAGAGTACGAGCGTTTCTCGACGACTTTGCTCAACGCCTATCTGCAGCCGTTGATCGGCCACTACATGCGTTATCTGGGCGAGGAACTAAAAGACGCGGCACCGAATGCCCGGCTTGGTATCAATCAATCGAGCGGCGGTCTGATGTCGGTCGATCGCGCCGGCCAGGTGCCGATCCGAACAGCGCTTTCCGGACCAGCCGCTGGTGCTATCGGGGCCATGCAGCTAGCACGTCTTGCCGGAAAGCCGAATGTGATCACGCTGGATATGGGCGGTACGAGCGCCGACGTAGCACTAATCCGGGATTACGAGACCGGCATCAGCTACGACCGTGACGTGGCAGGGTTTCCCGTTCGCTTGCCAATGGTCGATATCAACACCGTGGGCGCGGGCGGCGGTTCGATCGCTTGGTTTGACCGCGACGGATTGATGAAAGTTGGCCCCCTGAGCGCCGGTGCCGAGCCTGGACCGGCCTGCTATGGGCGTGGCGGCACCGAGCCGACGGTCTCGGATGCCAATCTGGTTCTCGGTCGCCTATCGGGTGAATTACTCGGCGGCGCGATGTCATTGGATGTCGAAAAAGCGCGTGCAGCCCTGCAATCGATTTCCGACCACCTTGGGTTCTCGGTCGAGCGAACAGCGCATGGCATGCTTGGCATCGTGGTCGCCAATATGGTTCGCGCGATCCGTACAATCTCGGTCGAGCGCGGCCATGATCCTCGCGAGTTCTCGCTAATGGGGTTCGGCGGCGCTGGGGCGCTACACACCGGCGAGGTGGCTCGCGCCTTGGATATGGATGAAATCATCGTTCCTCTATCACCGGGGATCCTCTGCGCGCATGGCCTTGTGGTCTCTGACCTGAAGGAGGATTTCGTTGCCTCAGCCCGTATGCCACTCGACGAAGATGGGCTTGCGATCATCGCCAACCGAGCGCTGGGACTGGGTGAGCGCGCGGAAGAATGGTTTGCATCCGAAAACGTGCCAGTTGATCGCCAACGCATCCGTCTGGCGCTCGACCTGCGCTATCGCCGGCAAAACTTTGAGTTGACCGTGCCCGCGAGCCCAGCCGAGGGCGGTCTTGATGTCGCCCCGCTCGCGGCATTGCTGGCCCGATTCTATCAAGCTCATGAGCGGGCCTACGGCCATTTCACAGAGGAAGATCCGGTCGAAGCCGTCAACGTCCGTGTGACAGCCCTCGGCCTCGCCGATTTGATTACGCCCGAACCGATTGAAGTTCATCCAGATCTGGCCCCTACGCCACGATCGCATCGCCAAGTTTGGTTTGAACCCGACACTTCTGTCGAAACGCCGGTTTATGACCGCGCCAAACTGATGCCAGGCCACACGTTCATAGGTCCCGCCATCGTCGAGCAGCTTGATGCAACCTCTGTTGTTCATCCGGGCGACCGTGTTCGCGTCGACGCATCGCACAACTTGATTATCGAGGTGGAGTTATGAACGCGCCAAACCCGGATCCGATCACCGTCGAGATCATCCTGAACGCGCTGCAATCCGTGACCGACGAGAGTTTCGTCGCCCTGATGAAAAGTGCCTATTCCACCAACATCAAAGAGCGCCACGACCACTCGACCGCGATCGTCGACAAGCGCGGCCGATTGGTGGTGCAAGCTGCCAACGCCATCCCAGTGCATGTCGCCTCAGTGTTGGGGCAGATGGAGGCATTGCTTGCTAAATATCCGCTAGAGGAGATCCACGAAGGCGACGTCTTCATCGCCAACGATCCACATGAAGGCGGTGGCACACATCTGCCTGATGTCGCGTTCGCCATGCCGGTATTTATCGACGGCGCGTTGCTGGGGTTTGTCTGCAATTTGGCTCACCACGCCGATATCGGTGGCGCCAATCCGGGCTCTATGTCCGGCGGCATGACCGAAATTTTCCAGGAAGGCCTTCGCATTCCGGTGATAAAGCTGTACCGCAAGGGTGAGTTACAATCGGATATGTTCGAGCTGATCCTGCTGAACGTTCGTGTCCGTGAGGAACGCAAGGGTGACTACAACGCTCAACTCGCGGCATTACATTATGCCGAGCGCCGTCTGCGTGCGATCGCCGTAAAGCATCCGCCAGCCATGCTGGATGCCGTGTTCGACCAGATCATACATCGCACCGAAGGCCGCATGCGCGATGCGGTGCGCACCATTCCCGACGGCACCTACACCTTCAAGGACGTGATGGACGATGATGGGGTCGAGACTTTGCTGGTGGAGATCAATCTGACGGTGACCATCGCCGGCGATCAGGCAAAGTTCGATTTCGCCGGGACCGCGCCGCAGACGCCCGGCAATATCAACATCCCGCTGCACGGCACCAAGGCCGCCGTCTGCTATGCCATGAAGGCGATGCTGGACAGCGAAATCCCAAACAATCAAGGCGTGCTCGATACGATCGAGGTCACCGCTCCGCCCGGCACTATGTTGAGTTGCGTGTCACCTGCTGCCGTTGCCTCGCGTGCCCATACCTCACAACGCATCATCGACGTGGTCATCGGCGCCATGGCCGACGCCCTGCCGGACAAGGTGATCGGGGCAGCGAACGGCGCCAACTCTATGGCTGTCTTTACAGGCACCCACCCCGAAACCGGCGAAGATTACGTCTATCTGGAAACCCTCGGCGGCGGCATGGGCGGACGAAACGACCGCGACGGCAAGGACGGGGTCCAGGTGCATATCACCAACACCTCCAACCTGCCGGTCGAGGCGATCGAGATGGAATACCCGCTGCTGGTCGAGAGCTACGGCTTGATCCCGGATACCGGCGGCGCCGGTAAATATCGCGGTGGTCTTGGCTTGCGCCGGGTGGTCCGACCGCTAGGCCACACCTGCCTCTTCAACGGTGTCGGCGAACGCTTCCGAACCCAACCCTGGGGCATCTTCGGCGCGCATGAAGGCGCCAGCGGCAGCTTCCACCTGGAAACTGACGCCGGCGATCGCCGCCAGCTTGAGCACAAGACAGGCAACATGTGGCTGCACGCTGACGAGCGCGTCATCGTCGACACCCCCGGTGCTGGGGGTTACGGCGACCCGGCTGAACGCGACGAAGCGGGGTTGGAGGAAGACGTTGGGTCCGGCAAGTTTTCAGCTGGGTATATGGCAAAGCATTATGGGAAAGTCGCGCCGGGCGAGTAGCGTCGCCTCACACCATCGCCACCGGCCTCACCGGACACCCCGTGGCGCCCTTGAATTTGACCGGCAGCATGACGAAGCAGAATTCGTAAATGCCTTCGCTCGCCAACTCGTCCAGCACCAGGTTCTCGATCAGATGCACGCCGGCCTCGGCCAGACAATGCTGGTGTACGGGCATCATGATTTCCGGATGCTTGGTTCCGGGCAACACTTCGACCGCCATGTTGTCGGCGCCGATGGCGACCGCGTCCTGGCTGGTCAGCCATTCCGC
Organism: Rhodospirillaceae bacterium; assembly: GCA_018699735.1. GTDB lineage: Bacteria > Pseudomonadota > Alphaproteobacteria > Thalassobaculales > Thalassobaculaceae > JABIRP01. The sequence continues at coordinate 3,760 of JABIRP010000154.1, forward strand.
CGCCGCGCGTTCAATACCCGGTTCACCCGAGAGGTATCGGTCGTTGTCGGTCATGAAGAACCGGCCCCAACCCGTGTGCAAGCAAACCACGTCTCCCGGTGCGGGCGCGAGCTTTGCGGCATCGTAGGCGCGATGCAGATCGTCCTTGCCAACCGCCCGTCCCGCTTCAAGGAATTCACCGCCATCGAGGCCGGCAACGTCAAGCAGAACGCCTCGGGTAACCACAGGCGGCATGTTCTCGATACCGAGGTCGATCAGACCGAAATCACCAACACTGTCATTGATGTTGTGATCGCCGTAAAGGTAGTCACCGATCGAGAAATGGCCCAGCGAGTCGACGTGGGTGCCGACATGGGTCGTCATCTCAATACGCTCGAGATTGGCCCCAACTTTGTTGGTTGCCCCCATCGCCGCGCGCACCTTCATGCTGTTGCGCGCGGTTGCACCAGAGGTCATTTGGTAGGGCGTTTGGTTGGGCGGCATATAAGGCGCACCGACCTCGATCACATGGCTGAGATCCAGGGTCCGGCCACGCTCAACCATGGAGATCGCCTTAAGCGTGGTCTCGGGGCCGAGGAGGTGGCCGACAGCACCGGTCTGATCACCCTCCCCCCAACGGGCCTGCCACTGTGAGTGATCGTGAACGCAGTTGGTCATATTCGGCTCCAGCAACTGAGGTGGACTACAAATGAGCCTAACGCGGTGTACTGGGCCATATCAACCGAGAGGCGCCGAAACGGCTCGTTCACTTAAGCCGCCGCCCCCTTTCCAAAGAACCGCCAGCCGAAACCACGCACCGCGAGATACATGACCCATCGCTTCCAGGCGGACACCCCGAGCGCCTTCATGCCTTCCAGAAAGATTGCGTCGGCACGAGCCCGGGATATTGTGCCGTTAGCATAGAGCCAATCGTGTAATACCGACGCCCGCAGATAGAGACCAAAAGGTGGAATCAACCACCACACGATGCGAGGTGTTGAGGCAAAGTCGGTGATAAAACCTGCAGGGACCGAAAACTCATGTCCCAGTCCCGCGTTGTAGACCAAAGGGCTCGCCACCTCCCAACCAACGAA
>JABIRP010000155.1 GCA_018699735.1 Rhodospirillaceae bacterium
TCGAACACCGGTTCGGGGTTGCCGGCCTGCGTGGTCGTGGTCAACCGTCCGGCACTGGTCGTCGGTGAAACCTGGCCGCCGGTCATGCCGTAGACCTCGTTGTTCAGCAGTAGGCAGGTCATGTCGAGGTTTCGCCGGCAGGCATGGATCAGGTGATTGCCACCAATCGCCAGCGCGTCGCCGTCGCCGGTGATGACCACCACCTTCAGATCCGGGCGCGCCATGGCGAGGCCTGTGGCGAAGGCTAACGGTCGGCCGTGGGTGACATGAAAACTATTGGCATCGACATAAGCCGAAAGCCGGCCGGCGCAGCCGATGCCCGAGACCACCGCCAGATTATCCTTGGAGATGCCAAGCTCGTGTGTCGCCCAGAGGAAGGCCCTGAGGGCTATGCCGTGGCCACAACCGGGACACAGGAAATGCGGCATCCGGTCGAGCCGGAGATAATCGAGAATATCGAACTCTTCGGTCATGCTCACGCCGCCTGCTCCTTGCTCTGATCGATCGCCGTCAGGATTGCTTCTGGCGTGATCGGCTCGCCGTCGAAGCGATTGACTCCTTCTACATGTTGGTTCTCGCTGGTTAGTCGCTCGATCTCCATGCGAAGTTGGCCGGCATTCATTTCCGCCACCAGGATTCGGCCCGCTGATTTTGTTGCCGTTCTGAATGCGGTTTCCGGAAATGGCCAGAGGGTAACCGGCCGGAACAACCCGACACGCAACCCTGCTTTTCTGGCAAGGCTCGTTGCCCGGCGCGCGGCACGAGCGGATATGCCGTAGGCCACGATAACAATGTCCGCATCCTCGCAATCAATTGCCTCGAACCGTTCGATCAGAGAGTTGTGTGTCTCAATCTTGTCGAATAACCGCGTGAGCATTGCTGACGCGGTCGCCGGGTCTTGGGTTGGGAACCCGTCCGGCCCATGGGTCAGGCCGGTCATATGCGCGCGGCGGCCGTCGCCCGGCTTCGCCATTGCCGGCACGAGGCTTGGCCCAGCCTCGTAGGGTTGAAAATTCGCCGGGTCGCCCTCGGCCCAAACCCGTCCCGTCACCGGTTCGGGGTTGGCGTCAACGGCTACGGTCTCAACTAGGTGGCCGACAACCTCATCGATCAACAGAATGACCGGCGTGCGGACCGCCTCAGCTATGGCAAAGGCGCGTCTGGTTTCGGACCAAACCTCGGCAACCGACGCCGGGGCCAGTGCGACGACCGGGTGATCGCCATGTGTCCCCCAACGCGCCTGCATGATGTCGCCTTGGCCGGGCCGTGTTGGCATTCCGGTCGAAGGACCACCACGCATGACGTTGACGATGACGCAGGGTGTTTCGGTAATGATGCCAAGGCCAATGTTTTCCTGCTTCAGTGAAAACCCAGGGCCGCTTGTCGCGGTCATTGCGACCGCCCCGCCCATCGCGGCGCCTAGCACTGCCGCCATCGAGGCAATCTCATCTTCCATCTGGATGAAGGTGCCGCCGATGCGTGGCAATTCAACTGACATGCGCTCGGCGACCTCGGAGGAGGGTGTGATCGGATACCCAGCATAGAAATCGCACCCAGCCGAGATCGCGGCAAGGGCGCAGGCGTGGTTGCCTTGGAGGTTGGTCAGTTTTGTCTCGCCGGTCATTCCGCCGCCACCCTTTCAGTTTCTCGGAGCGCCACGGAGATAGCGAAATCCGGACATAACCATTCGCAGAGGCGGCACCCGGTGCAAGCGTCCGGGTTGGTCAGTACAACGATTTCACGCTCGTCGAGTGCCAGGCAGCGTTCGGGGCACATCTTGACGCAGATGTCGCAGCTCTTGCACCAGGCGTCTCGAATGATGAGGTCCGGGTGCAGGCGGGCGACTTTCGGGGCGGCGGGTATCTCCGCTTTCACCGAATACGGCTCCACCTCGGTGTCCGTGGTTTCCACCCAGGCCCGGCCGGCAGCGAATGCGCGTTCGTTCACCTCGACAGTCTTCGGCGGAACCGCCTTTCGGATGATCTCGAGCCAGGCGTCGGCCGGAAAATCGAGGGTGGTTGAAAGTGCACCGAGGATGATGGTGTTGCTCGCCCGCTCATTACCCAGATCGCGGGCCATGCCGCCGGCATCGAAAGCGTGACCAGTTGCCACCAACTCCAGGATTTCAGGCGGCGTCTCGAGGGTGTACCGTCGGTCGGCGCCGCGCTCGCGATTGAGGCAGGCGAAGGGCGGCACGATACGTTGGGTATCAGCGATCAGAATACCACCGGGCCGCAGGTGGCCAAGCCAGCGCAACGCTTCGGCCCATTCCATGGCGACTAAAATGTCGACCTCGCCTTTTGGAATGGTCGGCGAATGGATTGTATCGCCATAGCGCACATGGCTGAAAACGGCCCCGCCACGCTTGGCCATGCCATGCACCTCGGATTGCTTCACGTTCAGCCCCTGGGAGATGCAAAGCTCTGCCAGCACCTTCGAAACCATAATCACGCCTTGACCGCCAACGCCGACAATGAGGACGTTGGTGGGGGCTGTGCCGCTCATGAGAGAGCCACTGGAGCGTCGGCCGCAGGGATGATGCCGCCGGGGGCACAAAGCTGGGCGCAGAGCGAGCAACCGATGCAGAGCGTTTGGTCGATTTCTACCCGGTGCCGACCATCGTGCCATTCGTCGCTCCAGGTAATGGCCGGGCAACCCAGGTTCATGCAAGCCTGACACGCGGTGCAATCATCCGGGACAACGGTCATTGCCGGGCCCTTGATACGCACTGGATCGAGCACGCATGGCCGGTCGGAGATAATTACTGACACGCCGCGATGGTCGATTGCGTCACCTAACACGCGCTGAACATTGGCAACGTCGTAGCTGTCGATCTGCTGAACCCAGGTCACGCCGATGGCACGAACCAGGGCCTCGTAGTCAACTTTGTGGGTTTCTTTGCCGCGTAGGGTTTTGCCGGTGCCGGGGTGATCCTGGCCGCCGGTCATGGCGGTGATGTGGTTGTCGAGGATGAAGACCGTGATGTTGGCGTTGTTGTAAACTGCGTCGATCAGCGGCGTGATGCCGGAGTGCATGAATGTCGAGTCGCCAATGGTGGCGACGATCGGTTTACTCTCGGTCCCAGCCTTGGCGAGGCCTGCGGCATTGGCAATTCCCGAGCCCATGGCGACACAGGTATCGATGGCGCTGAGCGGCTCGACCACGGCGAGCGTATAACACCCTATGTCGCCCATCACTCGGGCGTTCGCCGACCGCAGTGCCAGATAGCAGGTTGAATGCGGGCACCCGGCGCAGAGCAAGGGCGGCCGGATCAGAGGTTCGAACTCAATCGGCGCCTCTGTTTTCTCAGGCGGAGCCAAGACACCGGCCGCGACCAGTCCAGCGCGGACCATTTCCGGCGATAATTCGCCTGTGCGTGGGAAGTACGCCTTGCCCTCAACAGCGATCCCGCGAACCCGGACGGATTCTTCGATCACCCCCTCCAGCTCCTCGACCACCAGGACACGGTCGTATGATGCGACGAACTCTTCGATCAGACCGGTTGGCAGGGGATAGGACGCGCCGAGTTTCAGGACTGGGGCGTCGGGCAAGATTTCCCGTAGATAGGTATAAGCCGGTCCGGCGGTGATATAGCCGACCCGGTCGGTGGCGCCGTCTGGACCATCCTCGCGCCGCGTTAGGCCGGCCTCGACAAGCCAATCGCCGATCAACCGTTCCCGTTCCAGCGCCACTGGGTGACGGGCGCGGGCATGTGCCGGGATCATGACATTCTTATCGGGCCGCTCCAGGAACGGCTTTGGCTCGTCCGTCGACCTGGACCCGGTCCAGATTTTTCCACGGGAATGCGATAAGCGGGTTGAGCCGCGCAGGATGACCGGTGTGTCGAAACGCTCGGAAACCTCAAAGGCAAGACGCGTATAGTCGAGTGCCTCCTGTTGGTCGGAGGGCTCAAGCACCGGCACCAGAGCCATGCGCGCGAACAGCCGCGTATCCTGTTCATTCTGCGATGAGTGAATGCCGGGGTCATCGCAGACCGCGATCACCAAGCCGCCATTGGCGCCGATGTAGGATTGCGACATCAGTGCATCGGCAGCGACGTTCAGGCCGACATGCTTCATCGCCGCGAATGCGCGCACGCCACCGAAAGAGGCTCCAATGGCCGTGTCGAGCGCCACTTTTTCGTTGATCGACCACTGTGCCGCGATGTCATCTTCGGGGTAGAGCGCGAGGGCTTCCAGGATTTCTGTCGACGGGGTGCCGGGATAAGCAGCCGCAACCTTGGCCCCAGCTTCCCAAACACCGCGCGCAATCGCCTCGTTGCCAGTCATTGCCCGGGCTTCAGACTCTGTAGCTATATCCGTATCCGTCGCACCAAACGCCATCGCTCATTCCCCTAGACCCTTAGTAGGTAGACAGACCTAGCAGAGAGTGCGGTCGAGGAACTTGAGATATATCAAATAGGAGAATTAACGCCGCGCGAGCGCTTCGGCCAATCCACCGCCGGCACGAGCGAGGCCCTCGTCGAAGGCCCGCTCCCAGGTTTGCGCATTGTCTGTGTCGCCATCCTTCGGGAACAGGACATCGCGCGAGGAACTGACGATGCCTCCCTCCGGGCCGTTCGGGCCTTGAACGAATGACCGGACAGAGTCTGCGGCACCGCCACCCTGGGCGCCGTAGCCGGGAATCAGGAATAGCGCATTCGGCAACACATCGCGCAGTTGTTCCGCCTGCTCCGGATACGTAGCGCCGGCGACAATGCCGAGCGCGGACCAGCCGGTCTCGGGCCCCTTCAGTCGATCGGACAGCCCCACGAGCGAGGCGGCGACATGGCGAAAGAGTGTGGTGCCACCGAGATCCAAGTCCTGGTAGTCACCGGAGCCCGGGTTCGAGGTTTTGACCAACACGAAAAGCCCGCTTCCGTGCGCCTCGGCCTTGGTTGCGAAAGGTTCAAGAGTGTCCCGGCCAAGATAGGGGTTAAGCGTAATAGCATCGGCGCGGGTTGGCGCGTTCGGCCCGAGATAGGCCTCGGCATAGCCTTCTGCGGTTGAGCCGATATCGCCACGTTTTGCATCCATCAAAACCAGCAGGTCACGGGCGCGGGCGTACTCGACAACCTCGGACAGCATGCGGATACCACGCCATCCCATGGTCTCGAAGAAAGCAATTTGTGGTTTTACGACCGCAACCTTGCCTTCGAGCCGGTCGACTACGGTTCTCAGGTAGGCCCCGACAGCCGGTGCCGTGCGCTCGTCGCTCGGGCTCATGTCGCCGTTTCGAAACAAGGGCGGGATGCGATCGAGGAATGGGTCTAGGCCGACGCAGAGCGGATGGCCAAGGCTTCGGGTGCGCGTGATGAGGCGGTCGGCAAAATGTTTGGTCATAAGCGGCTTCAATACGGCGGACGGCGGCGGTTGTCTAGAGGGTGAATGGGCAAAATTGAGGCCGGCGGTAGGTTCGATAGGTGGCATACGGAATATGGGGTCGCGTTAGAAGATATGATAGAGACATGGGGATCCGAATTTCGCCCGAGGGTTTGTACCGTGCCACCATTTCGTATCTTGCTTTGCAACACCCGACAAAGCTTTGGGCATGCCTTGGTTATGATCGCGACGGCGTCGCGGATCTGCGCGAATTTCAAAGAAAGTGAAGCGACCTTTATAATCTCTGGCGGGCCATCGTTCCTGCAAAGCCTCTTCGCCCTTTATCCATTTCCGTGCGAGTTGATGGTCGCGCGAACCAAGCAAGATTTCGCGATTGCCTTCGGTGGCCAGGCGTTCGAGTCGCGCCAGATGGTTTTGCCGGAGGAGTTTGCGAATACCGACCGTTACCTCGCTGATCTAGGGGCCGGCGGTCTGGTGGTTCCAGATGGTGTTGCAGAAAAGGCCAGAGCTTTGCTTTTACAACTCGGTCTGAAAGAGGATCGCTGGTTTTGTTGCATGCACTACCGAGACGCTGGATTCGCTGGCAAGCGGGATACGATGCGAGACACCGACGTGGCGCCCTATGCACAGGCTGTTGATTACGTGATTGATGAGCTTGGCGGCCAGGTCGTAATGCTAGGGCACCCGGGTATGCGGGCCCCGGATCCCCGGACCGGGTTTGTTGATCTGTCACGTCAGGCCGGCTGGGAATTGCTGCAGGCCTATGCCGTCAGCCGGTCGCGGTTCTTTGTCGGTGGCCCAAGCGGACCTCTGGTGTTTCCGGCAGGTTTTGATGTGCCGTTTGGCGCGATAGATCAAATCATGGATCATTCGCTTGGTCAGACGATCTCTGTTACGCCGACCCTCCACTTGCCGGATGGAAGTCGGTTGCAGGACGACGCTCTCCTGGCTTCGGAGTATTCCGACGATGATGACCTGTTGGGACTGTTAACCGATCCCGAAAGTGGGTTTCGGCTTGAATCCTGTGGTCTGAAAGAAATTTCCGGTGTGATCGATTTATTGTTTAAGGAGACGTTCGACACGCCGAAATGGCGCCAACCTGTCACGGATGTGAGCGAGAAAAGCGAGGCGATCCAGTGGCCACCACGTGTCCGCCGGGATTTTCGCTTTCTACCTCGCGCCGTTGATGATTGCGCTTGAACAGCCTGCAGAATAGTAAAGACCAAGGGACTAAACCTAAGAGGCGCGAGGCGCATGGTCGAAGCGAGTAGAAATCGGATAATGCCACTCGCCGACGGGTTCGATGCGGCGGAACGCGAGGATTGGTTGGCGCTTGTCGACAAGACCTTGAAAGGTGCGCCGTTCGAGAAGGCGCTGACCCGCAAATTGCGCGAGGGCATTGTCACTCAACCGATTTATTCCGAGGCTGACCGGCCGGATGTAATGCCGCCGCCGCTCGATGGCGTCAGGGCTGCTGCTCGCGTCCGGGATGGCTGGAACATTCGCCAATTGCATGCCTATCCCGAGCCGGAGGAGACCAACCGGCTGATCCGCGATGAACTCGCGCGCGGTGTCGATGAGGTGACCATCAGGTTGGACGACCCGGATGGCGAGATAGGCGTCATAATTCGCACACTGGATGATCTGGACCGGACACTCGCCGGGGTCGATCTTTCGGCGGTCCCGGTGCATTTGGCGCCGGGCGCCGATTTTGCCGGTGCCGCCGGATTGATGCGGGCGCTTGAGGCGCGGCGCGGCGAAATATCGATAGGCGGCTTGGGGGTCGACCCGCTTGGCGCACTTGCCAGAACAGGCGCATTGCCCGGATCCATCGAGGGTGCGCTTGCGGCTTTGGCAACAATAGCCGGCGAGGCATCTGGAGGCCGTTCCAGGGCGGTTTCGGTCGACACCTCTACCTATCACGAAGCTGGTGCCGACGAAGCCGATGACCTCGCCATTATGCTGGCGACGGGCGTTGCCTATTTGAGATCGATGGAAGGTGTTGGGCTGGATCTTGCATCGGCCCTGGGTCAGATCGAGGTTTCGATGGCTGTGGGTGTCGACGTGTTTCCAGCAATCGCCAAACTGCGCGCGGCCCGCCGGTTGTGGGCCAGA
>JABIRP010000018.1 GCA_018699735.1 Rhodospirillaceae bacterium
AACTCGAAGCCGCCGGCACCAAGTTGATTGGCAAAATCCGGCATGCCCTTGATGAAGGGCGTGTGGCACTCGATGCAATGACCGAGGGGGCCGGCCATATAGGCGCCGTAAGCAACTTTGTCGGACTTCGAAACCTCCGCCACTGAACCAACCGGCGGGCCATAGGATGGCGGCAAAGGGATCCGGTATTCCGACTTCGGCACGGCGTTACTTACCGGCGGTATCGACATGACATAAGTCGCCACCGCATCCACATCTTTATCCGACATCCCGCGATAGAGGCCGATCGGCATCGGTGGGCCGATGATCGAGCCGTCCGGGCGCACGCCTTCTCGGATCGCACGGATCAGCTGCGCCTTGGTCCAATTGCCAATACCAGTTTTCGTATCCGGTGTGATGTTCGGCGCGAAAGCCTTGAAGGCCGGATCCTCCGTCAAAAATGTACCAGCCATTTCCATACCCGGGGCGGGACCTTTGGGCGTCTGTGGTGTGTGGCAGTTGCCGCAAGCCACGATGCCTTTGGCAAGGTAGGCGCCACGCTCGAGCGTGGTCTCTGCCGAAGCCACTGATACTGAAGCCATTACGAGTAAAGCGGATACAGCGAGTGTAAGATTTCTCATGACGTGGTGCCCCCAAAGAACTCAGATCCAAATGCCACATCCCCCTGCGGCGATGCGATCATAACCTGAATCCCTCAAACGAAAAACGCCCGCCGGAAACTTCCGGCGGGCGCTAGAGATTCCGGGAAACCCTCAGCCGATCAATGGCCGGCCAGATGGTTCCATTTCGGTAGCAGGACGAGGCTGTTCGGGTTGTAGCCCGCGTTGCGCAGGGTATCCATGGAGGCAACAACCTTTTGGGCCTTCACGTCGATCACCGTGACGGAGCCCTCACGCATGCCTGGCAGGTTGATGAAGGCGTTCTGCACGAAAGCCATCGAGAAGTCCTTGGTGAAGCCGACGTGGTGGGCGCCCTCACCCGTCTTGATGGTCTTGAGCAACTTCGGTTTAGTCACGTCACCCGAGATATCGAAGATGTGGAAATTGCCCGGGCTGGACGTGGTGACGTACATCCGGTCGGCCGCGTCGTTGAAATAAATCTCCAGCGGCACGCCGGCTTTATCTTTCTTAAAGCTATAGGCTTCGGCCGCCTTAAAGGACTTGGTTTTCGGATCCCACGACGCGGTCCAAAGACTTGCACCAAACATGTTGGTGACATAGGCGACCGGGTTCTTCTGACCCGGCACGAACAGGATCTCTACCGGCGCCTCGCCTTTCGGCTTTGAAGCGGTCGACATCCGCAGCTGGCCCAGCACCTTGCCACTGCTGGCCTCAAGCACGCTCAGAAAATCATGCGGCGATTTCAAGTCACCGCTGATCGTACTGGTAACCAGGATACGGTCGATCGGCGTTGCGACGGCGAGCCCATGCGGATAGCTGTTCGGGATCGAGATCGTCTTGGTAACCGTGTCAGTCGCGACATCGCCGACGATGACGTTGGCCGAGTTCATGCAGGTCAGATACCAGGTCTTGTTGGCCTCATCGAAGACCACATCCTCGCCCATCTTGCAGCCCGGCACGGCGATGGTTTTCAGCCGGTATGGGAATTGGTCCATGCGGAAGACCCGCAACTCGCTTTTGCCGAGCGCCGTGACATAGGCCTTGGTCATGGTCCGATCGTAGAAGATGTGGTGCGCCACCAGGTCGGCCGGCAACGGCACATCAATCAGCTGCTTACCGAACGTCGGGGACTTGGGGTCGACGTCGACAATCGCGATCCCCTCGCGACGCGGCATGTCGCCACCCAACTTGAGAGCTTTCAGCGATTCCGCCGGCTTGCTCTCGTAATTCATCATCGCGAGGATCTCGGCCGACGCAGTGCCCGCTGTGAACGTCGCAACGCTCAAACTAACGGCTGCCGCCAAAATATTCATCTTCATTGTCGTACCCTCCAGCACAGTTTCAATTTCCTATGTCCCCATCGGTACTTCGGAGTTTTCCGCGAGTCATTCAGTGTTACAACGCTGAAACAATTCAAACTAACGATACAATTCCCCGTCTTGCACCCGCATGCAAATCGGTCGTATTCAAGGTGGCGGGGCCGAAATCTGGCCACCCCCGACCCAGGCGAGGAACCTATCATGATCGGCGTGACCGTGCTCAAGCATATTAGAATGTTACCCGTGTTGGCCCTCCTCATCGCAACGGCCGGGTTCGAATTCAGCATGCCAGGCGACGCCGATGCGCAAGAGCCAAAGGTGTTTTCGGTCACAGTCATGAACGGCGCCATCGACAAGAAACATGAGACTCTGAAGGTTGAACAAGGCGATACGGTGCTGTTGCGTTTCGTGTCGGACCAGGCGATCGATCTGCATATGCACGGGTACGATCTAACCGCACGGCCAGGGCCAGGAAAGCCGGCGCTGTTGCACTTTGAGGCCAAGCTAGCTGGACGATTTCCCGTAGAAATTCATGGCGCCAAGAAATCGAAATCCAGCGGTGCGCTTAACCTATCAGGCGGACATCACGATGCCTTGCTCTACCTCGAAGTCGCGCCAAATTAAAATCGCGGCGGCCACTTGTGCCGCAATAGCGTTATTGGTTTCGCCGGGCCCTGCCTCTGCACATGCTTTCGGCGTCCGCTACGACTTGCCGTTGCCGATGTGGTTCTACCTAGGTGGGGCCGGAGCTGCGGTCGCCCTTTCATTCGTCGTCATGGCCGCCTTCGTGCGCGAGACCGGCCGACCGCCTGAGGAGCGGCGCTTCGACTTGAGCCAAATGCCCGGCATCAGTCTACTTGCGCACTCGGCGACGGTTAATATCGCGCGGGCGATTATGGTTGGATTGCTGCTCCTGGTTGTTGCGACAGGACTTCTTGGTTCCGAAGACCCATTCCACAATTTCGCACCGGTATTCGTTTGGGTGATCTGGTGGGTTGGCCTCGCGTTCATCTCGGCCTTAGTCGGTGATTTGTGGAGCCTGACAAACCCATGGCGAACGCTCTTCGATTTGGCTGACCGAGCTGCCGGCGGATCGCTGTCGTTGAACCGGCGCTACCCGGATTGGCTCAGCCGCTGGCCGGCGGTGATCGCGTTCTTCCTGTTCGCCTGGGGAGAGTTGATCTCCACCGCCGGTGAGAACCCGCAACTGCTGGGTTGGCTCGTGATTTGGTATTCGGTCTATATATGGGTCGGAATGACCGTCTTTGGCCCGAATGTGTGGCTAAAGAATGCAGACGCATTCACCGTCGTCTTCAGCTTGATCGGACGTTTCGCGCCAACCGGAGGTCGAGACGGACGGTGGTGGCTTCGCGCGCCCTCGGTCGGATTGCTCGACACTCGTCCAGTCACCCTCTCGACCATGGTATTCACGGTTTTCCTGCTCTCCACGGTCACCTTTGATGGCGTGTTGGAAACTCCGGCTTGGAAGGCGACCCTGACATGGATCGCCGAAAGCCAGACATTACGGGCCTCCCTAATCGCATTGCAGCAGTCGGGTATCGATCTTTTGGTCTTGATCAAAACGATCGCACTGCTGGTCATCCCGGCCGGGTTTCTGGCCGTCTTCTTATTCTTCTGCAGTTTGACCGCAGTCGCAGGCGGCCGACGAGACGTACTGACCGTGGCGCGATGGTTCATTCTATCGATTATCCCGATCGCGATTGCCTACCACCTGTCTCACTACATCTCCTACTTGATGATCGCCGGCCAGCAAATCATCCCTGTCGCCTCCGATCCGTTCGGTTGGGGGTGGGATTTGTTCGGAAGCCGGGAGTATAAGATCGACATCTCGGTGGTGAACGCTCGGATGGTCTGGTTTGTCGCCGTCACCGCGATCGTGGCCGGGCACGTCTTCTCGCTCTACGTCGCCCATGTCACGGCTTTCCGTGTCTTCGCGACCCGCCGGGCAGCGTTGCTGAGCCAGTTGCCTATGATGTTGCTCATGGTCGGCTATACCATGGTAAGCTTATGGATCCTGTCACAACCGATCGTGGCCTGACACCGATGGAGATCGCAAATGATCCGCCCCCTCATCATTGCCGTTTTCTGCGTTCTGCTCGCGGACGGCCCAGCGACGGCCGCCGGTGGCCCGACCATAGACCCGAGCAAGATCGTCACCCCCAAGTTCTCGGCGAAACAGCGCCTGGGAAAATTGGCGTATGACGCGAAATGCGCTGTCTGCCACGGCAAGGACACGGCGGGAACCAACACCGGCCCGCCGTTCCTCCACAAGGTCTATCATCCGGGTCACCACGGCGACGCCTCGTTCTTTCGGGCTACCGTCCAGGGTGCCCGCGCTCACCATTGGCCGTTCGGCGACATGCCAAAGGTCGAGGGCGTGTCCAAGCCGATGATCATCAACATCATCAAATACGTTCGCGCCATGCAGAAGGCGAACGGGATATTCTGATCCGCCTCAGAAAGCGCTGTTAAACAACCCCCCGTCGAGCAAGAGGTTTTGGCCGGTGATGTAGCCCGCCTGATTGCTGCACAAAAACGCCGCCGCGTCACCGAACTCAGCTGGATCACCGACCCGTTTGGCCGGGACCATGTCAACCCTTTGGTCGTGCAGTTGGTTGGATGAAACACCCTGGGCCTTTGCCGTCGCCTCAATGCCGCCGCGATAACGGTCGGTATCAAAGAAGCCTGGTAGAATGTTGTTGATGGTGACGTTCGAATGCGCCACCGACCGGGAGACGCCCGCCAGGAAAGCCGTCAGCCCGGCGCGCGCACCGCTCGAGAGATCCAACCCGAAGACCGGCATTCGAACCGAGACCGAGGTGATATTGACAATGCGTCCGAAACGCCGCTCGACCATGCCGTCGACCGAGCGTTGGATAAGCTCAATCGGCGTGATCATGTTCCAGGTAACGCCTTTCAGCATCGCCTCGCGGTCAATCTCGCGAAAGTCCTTGAACGGCGGGCCGCCGGCGTTGGTGATCATGATGTCTGGCTGAGCACAGGTCTCGAACAAGGCGTCCTGACCCTCGGGAGAGGTAACATCGGCCGCGACCGTCAGGATCTCGGCTCCGGTTTCCGATCGGATCTCATCCGCCGTTTTGGCTAACCGGTCGCTATCGACACCATTGACCACAACCGTACACCCGGCCCGCGCCAGAGAGGTTGCGATCGCGCGGCCCAACCCTCTGCTGGAGCCGCAAACGATGGCCTTGCGGCCAGAAATACCCAGATCCATGTCACTCTCTCCCAAGCTTGGCTTTCTTCTGATGATCGCGATAGTGTCCGACCGGGCGAGCCGGTGCAATCGCTCTTCCGAAACTCGTCAACAGCCGGACTCAAATGAGCGATCTCCTTGCCCTTTTCGCTTCGGCATTTACCGCCGCCACTCTGTTGCCCGGGGGGTCAGAGGTTGTGCTGGGTGCCTTGGTGGTGGAAGCGACGCGACCCATCGCCGTATTGGTCGCCGTCGCCACGCTCGGCAATACGCTCGGTTCGGTGGTCAACTGGGCGATGGGCCGGTTCTTGGCGCGCTACGCTGACCGGCGCTGGTTCCCACTGACAGCGGCACAACACGAACGTTACGGCGCCTGGTATCAGCGCTGGGGCATCTGGTCGTTGTTACTCGCCTGGATGCCGATCATCGGAGACCCTCTAACCGTGATCGCCGGATTGATGGGCACGCGCATAGTTCCATTCGTCCTGATCGTGGCAGTCGCCAAGGGGGTTCGGTATGTGCTCGTCGCGGCCGGCGTGGTGGCGGTCTGGTAGAGAAATTAGTCAGCCTGAGGCGCTCGGCACCTCAAGATGACGAAGACTCTGGTCCGCTTAAGATCCAGCCACCACCTAGAACGCGGGAACCGGTTTCTGCGTCGTAAAACACGGCCGCCTGCCCAGCCGCAACACCGTATTCCGGCTCGTCGAAGGTGATATGCGCCCCGCCTTTGGTATCGGCGTTGATCCGGGCTGGCATTGGCGGCTGCGTCGAACGTAGTTTGACCAAAGCCTGAACTCCGTCCTCCCCTGTCGGCGGCTCGGTCAGCCAGTTGACCTCTCCGACCGGCACACTTTGCCGCGCCAAGGCCTCATAGGGCCCGACGATGACCCGCCGAGCCTCAGGCTCCAAGCGCACGACGTAGAGGGCAGACGTGTCCGCGCCATCCGGCCCGTTGCGCCCACCGATGCCGAGCCCCCGGCGCTGGCCGATGGTGTAGTGAATGATGCCTTCGTGGGTTCCGAGAACGGTGCCATCGAGATGCACGATTTCGCCCGGATCGATGGCACCGGGTCGCAGCTTGGCGACCACATCCGCATACCGCCCCTGGGGCACGAAGCAAATATCCTGGCTGTCCGG
>JABIRP010000156.1 GCA_018699735.1 Rhodospirillaceae bacterium
AACCAAGACCCAAAGCGGAATATTGCGAGGGGCTGGGGCATTCGGCATTTGGATTGCGCGTGGGCGGTGACGGCATTTCAATCGGGCGAACGGTGGTCGGATTCTACGAACGCAGGACCGGGTGTAAAGGGCGGTGCAAAAGTCTTCCACGGTAGAAGCGGGATAGTCCCGCTTTTGGCGGATTAAAACTCTGCCACTTTGGCCCTTTCTGTTTTCAGGGAGGGCGGGGGATTTTCACCGTGGAACTGTATCGCAAGGTTCGTATTGCGTGTCGTGATGGCATGAGTGGTCGCGCGGCGTCGCTTCGTTTTGGTATATCGCGCGAAAGCGTGAGGAAGATGCTGAGTTTTTCGATTCCGCCTGGCTATCGGCGCAAAGCCGAGATCAGGCGCCCGAAGCTGGATGGTTTCACCGAGATCATCGATCAGTGGCTTCGCGAAGATATTGGCCAACACCGCAAGCAACGGCACACGGCCAAGCGGGTTTTCGATCGTCTTCGCAGCGAGCATGGCTTCGTGGGCGGCTATACGATCGTGAAGGACTACATGCGCGAGCACCGCCGTCGGAGGCGTGAGATGTTCGTGCCGCTGTCCCATGATCCGGGCCATGGCCAGGCGGATTTCGGCGAAGCGTTGGTGTGGATTGGCGGAGTCGAACAGAAGGCGCACTACTTCGCCTTTGACCTGCCACACAGCGATGCCTGTTATGTCCGGGCTTACCCGGCGGCGACGGCTGAAGCCTGGGTGGATGGCCATGTGAACGCATTTGGGTTCTTCGGCCGGGTTCCCTTGTCGGTGGTTTATGACAATGACCGTTGCCTGGTGGCTCGGATCATGCCGGATGGTGTTCGCAAACGCGCCAAGCTGTTCAGCGGATTTCTGTCGCACTACGTGCTCCGGGATCGATACGGGCGTCCGGGCAAGGGGAATGACAAGGGCAAGGTCGAGGGATTGGTCGGTTGGGCGCGGCGCAACTTCATGGTGCCGCAGCCGCGTTTCGCGTCCTGGGAGGCGTTCAACGCCTGGCTGGAAGAGCAATGCCGAAAGCGCCAGAGCGATATCCTGCGCGGCCATACGGAGACGATCCGGCAAAGGCTGGAGCGGGATTTGGCGGTCATGGCTGACCTGCCGCCCGCGCCCTTCGACGCCTGCGACCAGGCGACCGGTCAAGCGAACTCCCAGGCCCTGGTACGATACAAGACCAACGACTATTCCGTCCCCGTGGCTTACGGCTATCGCGATGTCTGGATCCGGGGTTATGTGGATCGGGTGGTGATTGGCTGCGCCGGCGATGTCATCGCTGGCCATGCCCGATCCTATGACCGAGAGGACATCGTCTTCGAGCCGATCCACTACCTTGCCCTGCTTGAGAAGAAGGTCGGCGCCCTGGATCAAGCGGCGCCGCTGGCCGAATGGGATCTGCCCGATGAGTTCCAGACCCTGCGCCGGCTGATGGAGGCGCGGATGGTCAAGGCCGGCCGCCGGGAATATGTGCAGGTGCTACGGCTGCTGGAGATCTTCGAGATGGACGACCTGCATGTCGCGGTCAAGAACGCCCTGCGCATGGGGGCCGTGGGGTTTGACGCGGTAAAGCATCTCGTGCTGTGCCAGGTGGAGAAGCGGCCGCCGAAGCTGGATCTCGATGTCTATCCCTATCTGCCACGCGCCAATGTCGGCGCCACCTCGGCGGCCAGTTACATGTGCCTGGTCTCGGAGGACGCGGCATGACCGAGGCACCCAAACTCCTTCTCGCTCATCACCTCAAGATGCTGAAGCTGCCGACCTTCCTGCGGGAGTACGAGAAGCTGGCCCGTCAGTGTGCGGCCGAAGGGCTGGACCACGTGCAATTCCTCGCCCGGCTGGTGGAACTGGAACTGATTGATCGAGAGCGCCGAATGATCGAGCGCCGGATCAAGGCCGCGAAGTTCCCGACCGCCAAGAGCCTGGACAGCTTCGAGTTCAAGGCGATCCCGGCTCTGAACAAGATGCAGGTGCTGGAACTGGCACGGTGTGAGTGGATCGACCGGCGCGAGAACGTCATCGCCCTTGGCCCGAGCGGCACCGGCAAGACCCATGTCGCCCTGGGTCTGGGGCTGGCGGCGTGCCAGAAGGGCTTGTCGGTTGGCTTCACCACCGCCGCCGCCCTGGTGCATGAGATGATGGAGGCTCGCGATGAGCGGCGGCTGGTGCGGCTGCAAAAGCAGATGGCAAACTACAAGCTGCTGATCATTGACGAACTCGGCTTCGTCCCGCTCAGCAAAACCGGCGCGGAGCTGTTGTTCGAACTGATCTCGAAACGCTAAGAACGCGGAGCCACCCTGATCACCAGCAATCTACCCTTCGACGAGTGGACCGAGACCTTCGGGTCCGAGTGTCTCACCGGCGCGTTGCTTGATCGCCTGACCCACCACGTCAGCATCTTGGAAATGAATGGTGACAGCTATCGCCTCGCGCAGAGCCGCGCCCGAAAGACAAAATC
>JABIRP010000157.1 GCA_018699735.1 Rhodospirillaceae bacterium
CTGGGACAGCCCCTTATCTTATTGAAAACATTGGTAGCGGAGGAGGGACTCGAACCCCCGACACGCGGATTATGATTCCGCTGCTCTAACCAGCTGAGCTACTCCGCCCCAATGCGCTCGGATCTCGCGCGAAATGGCGCATGCCTCACGGGCGGCTCGGATATAGGCTAGGGCGCGGTTGGTGTCAACCGGTGCGCGCGGGTTGCAAGTCGGTTTCGGATCTTGGTATTTCGCCTTAGTATCCGGCCTCAACGCGCAACTGGAGACTTGGCTTGGTTTATCGTCTTTTCTTTGATCGTTTCAGGCGCTTGGGGCGGCTGGCGGGGTCTTGGTTGATGCTCACGCTGGTGATCCTTGGCGCGGCATCGCTGGGCTTTTCCAATGTTGCGCTGGCACATGGTCCGAAACACTCCGAGCCGGGGCATACGGGAGATGAAACGGTTCCTCCCGGAGCAACGCCCACCGCCGGCAGCTCATCACCCTACCCAGTGCGCCAAAACACCCCCATCGTGCGGGCCTACGAAGAGCATCTGCATGTCGCTGTCGCAAAATCCTGCGCCGAACCCAAGGGGTTTCAGCGGATCGAGATCAAGGCCGGCCACAAGTTTGCCCGCGCGGGCGAGACCTTTGGCTTTGAGCCTCGGGTCCTACGGGTCGAGCCCTGCCAAGAGGTCGAGGTGGTGCTCGACAACGAGGATGAGGTTCGCCATTCCTTCATGATCCCGGGTATGAACCCGATGTTCAATCTGGAGTTCATTGGCCCGGGCCGCAACATCGCGCGGTTCGTAGCCCCGGCCGAAGACGTGACGCTCGCCTACCACTGCCACACATCGCAACATGAAAAAATGGGCATGGCCGGATGGATCGTCGTTGGTAAGGGCGGTATGCCGGATACCGAGGGCCGGATCGCCGGTAAGAGTTTCGAAGCCGAGGGCACGATCGTTGATCTGCGGGCGCGTGAGAACATGATCATCATCGAGCACGGCGATATCCCGGGCCTAATGGGGCCAATGACCATGGCCTTCAAGTTTGCAAATCCAGGATTGGCGCGCGGAATTGCCGCTGGCGACCAGGTGCAATTCACGCTCTTGGCTGAAACTCAAACGGTAACCGCGATTGAGGTCACTGGCACCGCTGCACCGGCCACAAAACCTACCGTCGCCCCAACGCCTATGGCACCGCAAAACTCCGCCGACACGTTTGAGGCAACGGGCACTGTTATTGCCAAGCTGGCCGGCCGAAATCAGCTGTTGATCGATCATGAAGATATACCCGGCTTCATGTCGGCCATGACTATGGCTTTCACGCTCTCCGACCCGGCGGCGATGGAAACCGTGGCTGAAGGCGACAAAGTACGGTTCAACCTGGATAAGGTGAGCGGTCACATCGTTCGGATCGACAAAGCTGGCGCACCGACAGCGGCGGCGAGCAATTCACCGGAACCGGGTGCCTATCCGAGTGAGGCGATTACCCTCGGCCGCGACCTGGATGGCGATGGCGACGCCGACGAGGTTCACATCCGGCTGGAAGTGGTTGAGATGGAGCAGGAGATCTGGCCCGGCGAGCTGCTGAATTTCTGGGTCTTCGCACCGATCTCCAAGGGCATGATCTCGAACGCGCGCGCGCCGAGCCCAACCATCAGGGTCGAGCAGGGCGACCGGATCCGGATCACTTTGCACAACACACATTACCTGCCGCACACCATCCACCTGCATGGCACTATCCATCCAAACGCTATGGACGGGGTGCCGGCTGTAACCCAGAAGATGGTGATGCCGGGCGAAGCCTTCACCTATGAGTTCGTTGCCAAGAACCCGGGCACGCATTTCTATCACTGCCATGTCCAACCCGACGTGCATGTTCCAATGGGGTTGGCCGGAATGCTGATTATCGAGCCCAACCGGCCGGATAATTCCTTCTCGAACCTGGTGATTGGTGCCGGCGAAATCCGCGATATTGCGAAGGCGACGGCGGAGCACTATGACCGGGAATACTCCATGGTCTATCTCGATGTGGACGACCGCTTGAACCGGATCCCGCTGGCCTCGGCCTCTCCGGCTGAGATCTCTCGCCGCATGCACCGGGAATACGATACCACCCAGCGCGTGCCGAACATCTTCCTGCTGAACGGTTACTCATTCCCCTACACGCTGCGCGACACGCCGGTGCGGGTCAAAGCCGGCGAGCGGGTGAAATTGCGAGTATTGAACGCTGGCGCGCATGTGATGAGCTTGCACACCCATGGGCATCGCGGTCAGGTCACTGACATTGACGGCAACAAAGTACCGGAGGCGGCACGCCAATTGCTAGATGTGCACACCCTGACCGCCGCCCGACGGGTCGATATCGAACTGCGGCCGGGCTTGGACGAGACCTATTCATCCGGCCCCGGCGTCTGGCTGATGCACGATCACGCCGAGGAGGCGACGACCAACAAAGGGATCAATCCTGGCGGCAACGTGACCGCCATCATCTACGAGAGCTACAGGAACCCGGATGGCACGCCGAAACTCGCGGGCAGCCTGGCGCGATATTTCGACCCGCGTTATCACCGAGGTGAGATCCCAGTCTTTGGTGCTGCACCCTTTGAAGTTGGACCTCGGGCAGTGAAAGCAACCGCGACTGCGACGGTTGTCGGCCGGGGCCATGTCTTGGCGCTGGAGGCCGGCGGGCATCTGGTGGTGCTGGATCAGGATGCGATCCCTGGTATGTCGGCGGCCGAGGTGACCCGCCACCTGCTGGAGGACCCCCAGATGGCGGCGGGGATACCGGCCGGGTCGCCGGTGCGCTTCATACTAGATCGTGCGTCGGGCGTTTTGCTCGATATCACCGCGATCCAATAGGGGCCGGTCGTGCGCCTGCTAGCGATCAGCGATTTACATCTCGCCAACGCAATCAACCGCGAGGCCTTTGAGCCTTTGGCCGACCATGGCGAGGATTGGGTCATCCTTGCTGGCGACGTGGCCGAGAAGGCGGAGCACTTGGAACTCGCGTTTCGAAGGTTCGGCGAAGCCTTTTCACGGGTGTTCTGGGTCCCCGGCAATCACGAGCTCTGGAGTGTCGCGGTAAATGGCGAAGAGCCACTACGCGGCGAAGCGCGGTATCGCTACCTGGTGGAGCTTGCGCGCGAGCATGGTGTCGTGACGCCGGAGGACCCGTTTGTCGAGTGGCCGGGAGAGGGGCCCGGAGGGTACCCGGGAGACGAGACAGAGCCCGGCGTCAAATATCTAATTGCACCGCTCTTCCTGCTTTACGACTACAGCTTCCGTCCGGCTGATGTTGCATTGGCCGATGTGCGCGCTTGGGCAGAGGAGGAGCATACGGTCTGTAGCGATGAGTTCATGTTGCATTCGGCACCCTTTGCCTCGCGCGCCGACTGGTGCGCGCAACGCTGCCTGGAAGCCGAGGGGCGCTTGGCTGAGATCGGGGCTGAGTACCGGCCGGTGTTGATCAATCACTGGCCGCTCCGGGCCGACTTGATCCGCATCCCTCGGGTGCCTCGGTTCACACCGTGGTGCGGCACGACCCGCACTGAGGATTGGCATCGCCGTTATCGAGCCGCTGTCGTCGTTACTGGCCACTTGCATACGCGGCGGACGGACTGGATCGATGGCACGCGGTTCGAGGAGGTGTCGCTCGGTTATCCGCGGCAATGGGACCGCAGCCGGGACGTCTCAAGCTATTTTCGCGAGATCTTGCCGGGCCGGTAGAACACGCCCTGTCTGGCTTGTGCTCTAAACGTCCGTATCCGGCTCAAGCGGAAGTTCCAGCCAGAATATCGAGCCCTCCGGCTCATTCGGCAGATAGCCGATGCGGCCACCGGAATGTTCGACCAGTTCTCGTGCGATGGCGAGACCGATGCCCGCCCCCTGGATGCGGCCGGCCTCTTGGCCGAGACGCTCGAAGGCGTGGAACAGTCGGTTAGTTTGATCGTCTGGAACGCCGACCCCTGAGTCGGCGACTTCCAGCCGGACAAATCCTTCAGGCGCTTCAGCACTTCGAATTTCCACGTTGCCGCCGTCGCGGTTGAACTTAACCGCGTTGGAGAGCAGGTTCAGGCTGACCTGCGAAAACAGGGCGTGATCGATATGAATATTGGGTGTTTTATGGTGGGCCAACAGGTTGTTGATCGTGATTTTGCGCTCCGCCGCCTGGGCCCGTACCCGGTCGAGCGTATCTCCCAAAACTGCGCCTGGGTCGACGGATTCCGGGGCGAGGTTTTCGGCTGTGGTCTCGATATGTGACAGGTCCAAAACTTGATCGATCATGGCCCCTAGTCGGTCTGAACTCGAAAGAATGGTGTCGACACACTCGTGCAGATCTTCGTCCAGTTTGTCTCGCTCGGCCGCAAGTAGCTGGGCGAACCCGCTAATCGCATTCAGGGGTGTGCGCAACTCATGGCTCATTGAGGCGAGGAAATCTGATTTTGCGGTGCTGGCACTTTCCGCTAATCGCCGGGCGATGTGCATCTCCGCTTCGGTCTTTTTGTGCTCTTCAACCTCAAGGGCAAGGCGCCTGTTGCGAGTTTCCAACTCGTCCTGGGTTTCTCTTAAGCGCTCCAGGGTCACCGCGAAGAGCTCTACCGCAGCTTGCGTCTGCCCGATCTCATCGCCATCGACCTTGGCGTCGAATGAACGCTCGCCCTTTCGCCGATCTGCAGTGCTTGCCAGGGATGCCAGGCGTTGAACGATAAGGTCGAGCCGGCCCGCGATCGAGCGCGCGATTGTGTTGCTTATGAGCAGCATTGAGAGGATGACGGCGAATAGTGCAATCCAAACGGCGGTATGAACCCAGCGAGAGTCGGTGAGGCCTGTTTCGATAACCTCGTTGCTGTGCCGACCCAAAACCTCGATCAGCGCGCCAAGTTTGGCCGAGGCGCCGGTGAATCGAGACGAGGCCGCAGCGAGGTGTACGCGAGCGGTCTTGCGGTCATCTCCGGACGCCGCCAGCCCTTGGCGAATGGACGCTTTGTGTCGATCGAGTTCCGTGATCGTTGACGCTGTAAGCGTTGCCGCCCGGAATTGTTCGCCGTCCAAGGCTTCGCTGGTCGCCTTGAGGAGAGTTGCCAGGTCTTGGTTCAACCCGTCAATTTCATCCGCCAGAGCCTGGTCGTTTCCGGCATTGGCCAGAATCTGATCGGCGGCTCTTGAATGTGCCTCGGTCAATTTTGCGAAGAGCTGATTTAGCCTATGGGTTTCCTCCAGGTGCGCCTGTGAGATGCGTTGACGAAACTCGGTGTCGCTCTGATAGATGTAGATAAATGCAGCGACCAGGCAGGCGAGAAGAATCGCTGCTGTAATTGGCGCCAGATAAAGGCGGTGTCGAATGCTGCCGCCGGGCAGGGGCATCGGCAGGGGCATTGGACAATTACTCCATTGTGGTGGCGATGGATTGCGATCCAATCACCGTGCTTGGCCACACTTATTCTTCACCAGACGCGTTTTAGCAAGATCGGGGATGGTGCGGCAGGAGGCGCGTTGCTGTAGATGCATTGCTAGGTGGCGTCGTATAAGCTACCGGATAAGGCTCTGTGGTGATGGAGGGTTCCATAATGCTGGCAACGATAACCGGGATTGACGATCTGGTCTCCCGTATTCCCGATGGCGCGAAGGTGGCGTTACCGCCGGAGTATTCCTATTGCGCGATGGAATTGGTGCGCGGCCTAATCCGACGTGGTGCCCGCGACTTGCATCTGGTGGGTGTTCCTCAGTTCGGATTGCA
>JABIRP010000158.1 GCA_018699735.1 Rhodospirillaceae bacterium
CCCTACTCCTGGGTCTCACGCTCTGCTGGGTCATCCTGGTAATTGGCATGGGCCAGAAGGCCTCTATCATCAATGCCCCGCTGATGAACTTCGAGGTATCGCAGTCTGGCTTCGGCATGTACGTCAAATATATGATGGCCGGCTTCCTCGCAGTTTTCGCGATCACCATGATGATCCAATTCGCGAGCTACATTCTCGAAAGCATCGCCGATTATCGTGACGAGCCCGGTCGGCGAGAAATCGAAACCGACACTGTTCAATAGAGCAAAAAAGACCCTGGATAAGACATGGAACTCGTATTTCTCGCATTGTTGATCGTCATTATGGCAAGCGCGCTTGCCTCAGGGTTCCCAGTGGCTTTCGCGTTGCCGGGCTCGGCGATCATCACGATCGGACTTGCCGCGGGTGCGGGCGAACTGTTTGCCGGCGACGCTGCGGCGTATTTCGCCCAGGGCGGACCAATGAACTGGCTCAGCGCCGGTGTTACCAACTTCCGTGGGATCTATTGGGAGGTCGAACGCGACACGCTAATCGCGATCCCGCTCTTTGTGTTCATGGGCATCATGCTCCAGCGTTCGAAGATCGCCGAGGATCTGTTGGTTACCATGGCGCAATTGTTTGGCCCGATCCGGGGCGGCCTCGGCATCGCTGTCGTCTTCGTCGGTGCCCTCCTAGCCGCCACGACCGGTATCGTGGGTGCAACGGTAGTCGCGATGGGGCTAATCTCGCTGCCGGCCATGATGCGGAACAACTACTCCAATTCTCTGGCCACCGGAACCATTGCGGCCTCGGGCACCCTTGGTCAGATCATCCCGCCCTCAATCGTCCTGATCATTCTTGCTGATCAGCTGGCGAGCGCCGTCGACCAAGCCGATGTGACCCGCAAGGCGTATTATAAGACCGCAACCGGACAGTTCTCGCTACCAAGCGAGTTCGGTGTTGCCTCGACCAGCGCCGGCGACATGTTCATGGGCGCCTTGCTGCCCGGCCTGGTGCTGGTCGGCCTCTACATGGTTTATATCCTGATCCTGTCGTTCTTCCGACCGAACGTCGCACCGGCGGTGGCCTTCTCTGGAAGTTACGATCGCAAGTTTGCGGTCAAGGTTCTGTTGTCGCTCGTGCCACCGCTGACGCTGATTCTAGTCGTCTTAGGCTCAATTATTACCGGCGTCGCTACGGTCAATCAGGCCGGTGCCATCGGTGCCATCGGCTCGACCATCATGGCCGGCTACAGGCTCTATGAGGGCCGGTCCCACGCTTTCACGCCCGCGATTATTTCGTTTTTGTCGCTTGGTGCGCTGATCCTCATCACCAACTCCTTCAACGTGAACGTGAAGGACATAAAAACCTCCGAGGACGTGTTTGCGGTCACCATCGCGGCGGTTGCCTGTACGATTTTTGTGATTTCTATCCTCTGGAGCCTATTGCGCACCTATGCGACCGATAACACGTTGCATGGCGTAATGATGGAGACCGCGAAAACCTCGTCACTGGTTTTCATCATCCTGCTCGGCGCCGCGATGCTGACGGCAGCCTTCCGCGCCTTCGGCGGCGAGGACTTGGTGAGAGAATTCCTAACCGGACTTCCGGGGGGGTTCTGGGCCCAGTTCATCGTCGTCATGGCCGTGATTTTTGTCCTAGGCTTTTTTCTCGATTTCATCGAGATCGCCGTGGTCGTGGTTCCGATCGTGGCGCCGATCCTGCTGATGGACCCGTCCGCCAATGTCACCGCCGTGTGGCTCGGCGTGATGATCGGTTTGAACATTCAAACCTCGTTTCTGACACCGCCCTTCGGCTTCGCGTTGTTCTATCTGCGTGGTGTGGCGCCGTCTTCGGTGCGGACGATCGAGATGTACAAGGGCGTGATCCCATTCATCGGCTTGCAGTTACTCGCGTTGGTCATCGTCGCGATGACGCCGCAGTTGGTGAACTATCTGCCAAGCCGTATATCCCTCACCGCTGAAACGGCACCGCCGCCGCGCAACCCGCGCCTTCAGGTCTGCATGGAGGAGTATATCAATCAGGCCTTCACGACGCGCGGATCGGAAATTCGCAGCGTGATCTCGGACGCTCGAGTTTGGGATCTGTCGTACATGCCTAAAAAGCAAAGCCGTGCGATCACCACAAGCATCGACAAGGCGGACTCTGCCTTCAAACTGTTGGACACAGCGTTCAGAGCGTCACAAGCCGTCGAGGATGCCGCCGGTGCGTTCCGGCCCATCCAACGCAAGGTTCGCCTGATTGAGGCCAAGATTGCCAAGGATGTCGCCGAAGCTAAGGAACTGAAAAAATCACTGTCTCAGAGCAAACGGCAGCAAGCCGGCGCCACCAAACGACACGAAACCCTGGCCTTGAAAATTGCGAAGCTAGAATCAGAAATTAAAGAACTACGCCCAACAATCCCGGGCGACTGGAAACAGACCTACAAAACCTTCAATGCCATTCTCAAGGCTGAGAAGAAGGCCCGTCAAATCTACCGTCGCACGACAGACCAGGCCTATGTCCCAATTCAAGAGCTCGTCGCAACCATTCAAGCCGTCGACGCTCTGACTGGAGTAGCCGATCGAATTAGAGGCTTGGAAGGCGTTATTTCGACAAACTCACCGACCGAGGTGGAAGCTGAAATCAAAGCCGTCGAACGATTGCTCAACAAAGTCGCGGCAACTTCGGACATAAAGTCGTCTCTGACAAAGGCGCGCAGAGCCATGAAAGCCAAGAAACCGAAGCTCAAGAAAGCGCTCGCGGAGCACGCCAAGGCGGTCGCACTGCTTGACGGCGAGATCGCATGGCGGACCAAAGCCCAAGGGCAATTATTGAGCAAAGTTCAAGCCTACGAGGCCGGCATTCGCGATACGATCGGCCTGCGCCAACAGCCACGCTTGCCACGCAACATTGCTTTGGAAGTCGCTTCTTGTGGTGCCGGGCACCGGGATATCTCGCTGCACTTCTGATCGGGCCTTTACCGAAGGACCCGGATCGCCTCCGAAACCCGAAACGCCGTGGTCAGCCAGCAGAGCGTTCCAAAGGCAGCAGCTGTGATCGCAAAGTGCTGCGGCCACAGCACCATGAAGATAAACACGGCGATGGTCTCCGTTCCTTCGGTCAAGCCACCGAGGTAGAAAAACGACTTTCGCCCCCTGTCCGGCGTCTCAATATCTCTTTTGGCGGCCATAACCGCGTAGGCGAGGAAAGTGCTGCCTGTACCAACAAAGCTGAAGATCAAGAATGCGGCCCAAGCCGCGTCCTGTGGCCGTGCCAACGCAAAACCGAAGATCACGGCCGAATAGAAAATGAAGTCGGCGACGATGTCGAGATATCCCCCGAGATCGGTCACACCGAGCCGGCGCGCGATTGCACCATCCAGCCCATCACCAAACCGATTTATCAGGACTAAGACCAAAGCGAGTGCGTAATTCTGCGCGGCCAAAGCCGGTATTACGCCGAGACCGATGGCCAGACTGGCGATCGTGGTCGCATTTGCCGTCAGGCCGGTTCGTGCCACCAGCGCACCAAGTCGGTCCATGGGCGGGTCGATCATACGGCGCATTGCCGCGTCGAGCATCTCTGTGCCTCCGATCAAGTCGGGTCAATTCATACGAATAGACCCTACCATATGGGAAACGCGTGATGACTTCTCAAGCGCGTGATCGGATCGTGACAGGACCATTTGTCTCACCCGTCGGCGGGATCGGAATTAGGCGCAGACTGCTGGTGCAGACGGGTCAAACGGAAATGCGACCGTATGCTAATCGGAATGGTGATCGCATACGTGATTATAATCCCTGCCAAGGTTTGCCATGGCACACTCGCCAGTGACGCTACGACCACGACCATGACGACGAGCGTCGGTAATACGAAACGTTGTGGCAACCGCACACCCTTGAAGGAATATGTCGGTATTTGACTGACCATCAACAAGCCGACAACAACCATCCAGACAGACACCGCGACCGGTTGACGAACCGGCACGTCCGGCAAGACGAAACTCAGAATCAGCGGCAACATGGCGAGCCCGGCCGCAGCCGGTGCCGGCACGCCAGAAAAGAACCGGCTCGCGAAGGGGGGCCTGTCCGGTTCTTCCAGTTTGGTGTTGAAGCGAGCCAGCCGCAGCGCCATGCACGTCGCGAAGAACAGCGCCGCCATCCACCCCAGTCTTTCGACCTCGTTCGTCGCCCAAAGGAACAGGATGAGGGCCGGTGCTACGCCAAAACTGATGATGTCGGCCAGCGAGTCGAGTTCGGCTCCGAACTTGCTCTGCCCTTTCAGGAGCCGCGCCATGCGCCCATCCAGCGTATCGAGCACGGCGGCAATGGCGATAGCGCCGGTGGCAAACTCCCAATTCTCCTGGAAGGCATACCGCACGCCTGTCAGGCCCGAACAAAGTGCCAGGACGGTCAATATGTTTGGGACCAGTCGGCTGAGCGACATCACCCTAAGCGGATTTCCGCGTTTGATCCGAGCCATGGGTCCAATACTACCGAATTTCGCCCGACCGCGCGCCCTCGGACGCGTTGAGGTCGGCTAGGACGGTTTCGCCAGCGATCGCACGCTGGCCGATCGCGACCTGTGGGGCTGTCCCCGCCGGTAGATATACATCCACCCGGCTGCCAAACCGGATCAACCCGAACCTCTCTCCAGCCCGCACTGCCTGGTCTTCCTGCAAGTAACAGATAATGCGGCGCGCCACCAATCCGGCGATCTGCACGAACCCAATACTGCGGCCGTCGGCCATATCCACCCGGGCAAGTTGGCGTTCATTCTCTTCGCTTGCCTTGTCGAGTGCGGCGTTGACGAAGCGGCCCGGAACATAGGACAGACGCCCGATCCGGCCATCGATTGGAATGCGGTTCACGTGGCAATCGAAGACATTCATGAACACGCTGACACGTGTTCTTGGCTCAGTCCCCATGTCGAGTTCAGGCGGCGGCGCTACATCGGCGATCATCTGCACGACACCATCGGCCGGTGAGATCACCAACCCGGTCCTTGCCGGTGTTACCCGGTCAGGATTGCGGAAAAAATAGACGCACCAGGCGGTCAGCACCACACCGATCCAACCGAGTGGCTCAGCAATCAGCATAAGGACCAAGGATATGGCGGCAAATCCACCGATAAAGGGCCACCCCTCACGGGCAACCGGCACCAGAACGGCGCTCAGAACAGAGGTATCTCGGTCTTCGTACTTCACTGTATTTTGCCCTAGTGCGATGGTTCTGAAGTGTGGATCAAGAGGCCCAAATCTCAGTTCACTTTCGGAAGACCGAAGACCTGTCCAGGATAGATCATATCCGGGTCGCCGATCTGACCTAGGTTGGCCTGATAAATGTCGGTATATCGCACGCCGGATCCATAGATCCGAGACGCGATACGCCAGAGAGAGTTTCCTGGCTGCACTACGACGACGGCCCCCGGTGGCAAATCACGCAGCGGCTCGGAGCGCATGAATGGCAACTCAGCCCGAGCCAAAACGCGCCCAGATGTCTCGACCTTGTCGATCCGGACGGTATGAGTTCCGGGCGCGACGTTGGCTTCCGGTTTAACCGCCCAGGTTCCGTCGGAGTCGGTTTTGGTTTTACCGGCGAGCTTGTTGTTGACGTAAACCTGAACCTGGCTGCCCGGCTCCGAAACGCCTCCGAACACCACTTTGCCCTTGTCGTCATAGTCGACGGTCTTGAGTGCGATCTCTTCTTCCGATTTGCCTTCCGCTTCGGCCTTTCGGGGAGCGCCGCTGGCAGGAGCGGCTGAGGCCGTGCCTGGCGCGACGGCTGCCGCGACAGGCGCTGTAGTGGCCGGGGCTGTAGTGGTTGGGGCTGTGGTGGTTGGGGCTGTAGTGGCCGAGGCTGTGGTGGTTGGGGCTGTAGTGGCCGAGGCTGTAGTGGCCGGGGCTGTGGTGGCCGGGGCTGTAGTGGCCGGGGCTGTAGTGGCCGGGGCTGTGGTGGCCGGGGCTGTAGTGGCCAGGGCTGTAGTGGCCGGGGCTGCGGCGGCCGGGGCG
>JABIRP010000019.1 GCA_018699735.1 Rhodospirillaceae bacterium
CCATTGCCTATAGCGCGCTCGGCGTACCGACGCAGGAGTATCTACCATGAATTCGACGACCACCTGGACACCCCGAAAAACCATGGCGGCGCTGCTCTTCGTGTCGTTGGCCGCAAACGTCTTCCTCGGTGGATGGCTGGTCGGCCGCTGGTCTGGCAGTTTCGGCCCATCACCGTTCCATTTCGGTTCCGGAGGCCAGCACGGGTCACCGATGGCAATGATGCTTGGCCAGGGCGGCGGAAGAGACGTCGCACGCAAGCTTTGGCGGGATCATCGCGAGCACGTTGAACCGGAACTCGCCGCAATGCATGAGGCCCGTGATGGGGTTCGAACAAGCCTATTGGCTGAGCCCTTCGACCAAAACACCTATCGCACCGCCCTCGACGAGATGTCCAGAACGCGAACCGAACTGCGCAGCAGGATGCACGGCTTCATGGTCGAATTGGCAACGACCATGACCCCAGAGGAACGTCGAGACCTGGCGGAAACCGCTATGCGGCACCGGGGTGGTGGCTGGCGTCACCACGGCGGCATGCGGGGACACGACTAAGCCGTCAATCCAGCGGCCCTGCCCTCCACATAGGGATCATCAAGACTCCACAAAGCCCGCAAAATTTGTTAACCTTTATGCAATTCCAGGTCACACCAGCCTAAATATCGAAGTGTCGATTAGCGGGGGATGTTGGTGGGATGTTAGCAAAGGGATTATTGAATTCGTTTGTCCGCTTCGGTGATCTGACGGTCATTGATGCCAAGGGCAAAAGCCACAGGTTTAAGGGCGGCGACGGATCTCGAGCGACGATCCGCCTCAACGACCCTTCCCTGCACTGGCGATTATTGTTCAATCCCTACCTCGCCGCTGGTGAGGGCTACATGGATGGCGGCCTGACAATCGAAGACGGCACGCTATACGACTTCCTTGACATCTGCCTTGCAAACGCCTGCACGATCGAGAGCCGGGGATTCTACCGCCTCATCGATTTGGCGATCCGGGCGCGAGCGAAATTCCGGCACTACAATCCAATATCGCGGGCCAAAGGCAAGGTCTCGCACCATTACGACCTCAAGAGCGAGCTATTCGATCTGTTCCTCTGCGACGACCGGCAATACTCCTGCGCCTATTTCGCCGATCCGGACGAAGACATTGAGACCGCACAAACTCGCAAAAAGCTACACCTGGCCGCCAAGCTGCTTCTAGGGCCCGGCCAACGCGTACTTGATATCGGCTCCGGCTGGGGCGGGCTTGGCATGTTCCTGGCTGGGATCGCGGATGTCTCGGTCGACGGCGTGACCCTTTCGACCGAACAGCACCGGGTTTCCAACGAGCGCGCGGCTAGTGCCGGGCTTGCAGAAAAGGCCAGCTTCCACTTAAAGGACTATCGGTTGCTCGACGGAAAATACGACCGGATCGTGTCAGTCGGCATGCTGGAACATGTCGGCCCGAAGCACTATCCCGAATTCTACTCAAAGGTCGCCGAGCTCCTGACCGATGACGGGGTGGCGGTTATTCACTGCATCGGAAAGTTCCACTCCCCCTATCCACAGAACCCTTGGATGGAAAAGTACATCTTCCCAGGCGCTTACACGCCAACCCTGGCCGAACAAATGCCGCACATTGAACAGGCAAAGCTGCTGGTTGCGGATGTTGAAATTCTTAGGATCCACTATGCCGACACGCTCAAACGTTGGCGCGAAGCCTTTAACGACAACATGGACGAAGTCCGCGCCATGTACGATGACCGGTTCTGTCGCATGTGGGACTTTTATCTGACCGGCTGTGAATTGGCATTTCGATACGACTCGCTGATGGTCTTCCAGATCCAACTATCGAAGAAGATCGATACCGTACCCCTCACCCGCGACTACATCTCCGAATTCGAGCACCAGTACTGGGGACGCTTGACGGACCGCCCGCGGCTGCGCGAGGCTGGCGAGTAAACCTGCACCAACATCTGCCACCCACCAGAGAGCCGCACATGCTCGACCGTCTTGCCGAATTGGTGAACGAAGATCCCTCAATCGTTCGCCTGGGCCGTTTTATGAGTTGTGAGTTCGTGATTGCCGTCGGCGACGCGTCCTACCATGTCGAAGTGCGCCAAGGACGGATCGAAGCGGTCCGGTCCGGGCCCCTGAAGATGCGCTCGCACGCCTTCGCCATATCGGCGCCGGATGACGTGTGGGATCAGTTTTGGGGCCCTCTGCCGGACCCTGGGTATCAGGACATTTTCGCCATGACGCGCTGGGGGCATGCCAAGATTGATGGCGATCTTGCGCCCCTGCTCGCCAATTTGCGCTATGTGAAGGAAGTACTCGCCGCACCCCGGCGCTTGAACCGGAGGACTGGCCAATGACCGCACAACTTGAGCCGATGGTCGGCCGCTATCTCACGCTTGCCCTTGAGGGGCGCGATTACAGGATCTA
>JABIRP010000159.1 GCA_018699735.1 Rhodospirillaceae bacterium
GAAACGTTCTACGATAGACCGTACGTAAGCCCGGATGGCCGGGGAGGTCAACAATACCGGAGATTGGCCTGTTTGGGCGAGTTGATCATAAAGTTGGCGAACATCGGCAATAAACTGCTGCAATTGGCTCGGCGACATCGAAAGTTGCCGGTCATCGTCTTGGCCAACCAAAGATTCGGCGAAGGCCTGTTCCCACTCTGGAGATAGTGTAACCAGCGGGATCATACCTTCTTCGCCAACCGCCTGCTCGCTGATTTGGCGCGCTAGGCGAGTGCGGACATGTTCGGTGATCATGGCGACGTTTCGGGTATATCCGGTTGCTTCCGAAACACCTTCCAGGATCGTCGACAAATCGCGAATTGAAACCCGCTCGTTCAACAAGCTTTGCAGGACACGCTGCAACCCACCGATATTGATCTGGCTCGGAATAACATCTCCGACCAGTTTTTGATGCGAGGTCGGAAGCTCATCCAATAGTTTTTGGGTTTCGGCGTAGGACAGAAGCTCGGACATATTGTCACGAACCAATTCCGTCAGGTGCGTGGTGATCACTGTTGCGGGGTCAACCACGGTCAACCCCTTGAAGAGGGCCTCCTCCCGGTTCTCTGGTGCAATCCACATCGCCGGCAGGCCGAAGGTCGGCTCGCGCGTTTCGGTGCCCGGCAGGTCGATCGGTTGGCCGGTCGGGTCCATGACCAGCAAGCGGTTTGGTCGGATATCGCCTTGCCCGACTTCGATTTCCTTGATGCGGACGACATAAATATTGGCGGCTAGTTGCAGGTTGTCCTGAATGCGAACTTGCGGCATGACAAATCCGGTCTCAACCGCGATCTGTCGACGTAGCGCCTTGATCTGATCGGTAAGGCGCTGACCTTCAGTCATCTCGTTGACCAAGGGCAGAAGCCCGTAACCCAGCTCAAGCCGAACCAGATCGATTTGCATGCTTGAGGAAATCGGCTCTTCCGGTGGCGGCAAAGCCGCTTGTTCGGCGATCCGGGTTTCCACTTCATCGATCGCAGCTTCCTGGCTTCGCCACGCCATATAGGCGCCACCACCAATCAGACCCGCCAGACTCAAGAACGCAATCGCCGGTATGCCGGGAAGGAGCGAGAGGATAACCATCAGGAAGGATGAGACGGCAAGTGCCTTGGGGTATCCGCCGAGTTGCCCGAATACTGCCTTGTCGGTTGTACCGGTGGTGCCGCCCTTGGTGACTAGAAGGCCAGCGGCAGTCGAGACGATCAGGGCCGGGATCTGGCTGACCAGTCCATCACCGACGGTCAGCATGGTGTAGGTGTCAAGTGCTTGGCTGATTGCCAGCCCTTGCTGCAGGGTTCCGATTAGAATACCGCCGAGCACGTTGATCAGTGTGATCAGAAGCCCGGCGACGGCGTCGCCGCGTACGAATTTGGAGGCACCATCCATTGCACCGAAAAATGCGCTTTCGCTACTGAGGTCTTCCCGCCGTGTGCGAGCTTCGTCCTCATTGATCAGCCCGGATGACAGGTCAGCGTCGATCGCCATCTGCTTGCCGGGCATCGCGTCCAAGCTAAAGCGGGCCGCGACCTCTGCGATACGACCGGAACCTTTGGTGATGACAATGAAATTCACCAGGACAAGGATGGCAAACACGATCACGCCGATGGCGAAGTTTCCGCCCATCATAAAATCGCCGAAGGCCTCGATGACCCGTCCGGCGGCTCCGGTGCCGGTATGGCCTTCCGACAAAATCAATCGGGTTGATGCGAGGTTCAGAGATAACCGCAACATCGTTGCAATGAGCAGGACTGTCGGAAACGCATTGAAATCCAGGGGTCTGTTGATGAACAAAACTGTCATCAGAATCAGAACCGAGAAGGCCATCGACGTGCCCAACATGATGTCTAGGAGCCACGTCGGCATCGGCAAGATGAGGACAGACAGAATTGCGACAACACCAAGCGCGAGCATAACATCGCCGCGCTTGGTGATCTCACGCAAAATATTCGTGTTCAGGGTGATACCGCCACCGCCGCCACCGC
>JABIRP010000020.1 GCA_018699735.1 Rhodospirillaceae bacterium
CGTCCGCGCCCGGAGCATTTCACCACCAACTAGAATGTCGACGATGTCATAGGCGCCGAGCGGTTCGATAATATGGGCCTCAACCGATATATGGCCCGCCGCCTCATCGTGCGACAGCTGGATGGCCTCTGGACGAATACCGAATGTCATCTCGTGGCCGTTTGGCAACGCCGCGGTGATCATTTGTTCCAGCTCCGCCGGGTAGGAGATCTCTGACTTCTGCTCACCGACCAGGATCTGAGTGGCTCCGGATGCCGATCGGATCGATGCCGGAGCTATGTTCATGACTGGAGACCCGACAAACTGAGCGACGAACTGGTTGGTTGGGTTGAGATAGACCTCGGTCGGATTGCCAACCTGCTGCAAAACCCCGTCGTTCATGATGGCGATGCGATCGGCGAGCGCCATGGCTTCGACCTGATCGTGCGTGACGTAAACTGTGGTCGCCTCGTTTTCAATATGCAGGCGCTTCAACTCGGTGCGCATGTCCTCGCGCAACTTAGCATCGAGCGCGCCGATCGGCTCATCCATCAAAAGCGCTTTGGGCCGGCGCACAAGGGCACGGCCGATCGCAACGCGTTGCATGTCACCGCCAGACAAGGCCGAAGGCATGACCTCGAGCAAATGCTCAATTTTCAGCGCCCTGGCAACATCGCGCACCTGTTGATCGATATGTGCCTTGCTTTCACGGGTAGCGCGAAGCGGAAAGGCGATGTTGTCGAAAGCCGTCAGATGTGGGTAGAGCGCGAACATCTGAAACACGAAGGCGATGTCCCGGCTACCGGCGCCTAGATCCTGGACCGGCTTGCCGTCGATCGAAATCGTACCGCTATCGATACCCTCTAGTCCGGCGATAGCCCGTAGGGTCGTCGTCTTACCGCAACCCGAGGGACCGAGCAGGACCACGAACTCCTTGTGTTGGATCTCTAGATTCAGCTTACGAATGACGTAGTTGTCACCGAAGTACTTTTCTACGTCGTTGAGACCGATATTGGCCATGGGGCTCTATTCCTCCTCAGGGCCAGGTTTGATGTGGGAGAAGACGATGAAGCCGACCAGTCCGACCAAAATGATGGCAAGACCGTAGCTGTGCAGGAACATGTTCCACGGTTGGACCAGCGCGATAATGCCGGCGACCATGACCACTTGGGACAAAGGCTCGAAAACACCGCTCGATAGTTTCTTGAAACCGGGTGACATATTATTTCCTCCGTCCCGTTACTTGCGGATGGCGCCGAAGGTGACGCCGCGCAGGAGGTGATTACGAAGAACAAAGGTGAAGATCGCGACCGGGATCAGGAACAGCAGGGTGCCGGCTGCGATTGTGGTCCAGTCGATCAAGCCCGACCCCACCTGGGCAGGGATGAAGGGCGGAGCGGTCTGGGCCCGGCGATTGGTCATGATCAGCGCGAAGGCATACTCGTTCCAGGCGATGATGAAGCAGAAGACCGATGTCGCGGCAATGCCGGTGACCGCCTCCGGCAGCACGATCTTGAAGAACGCTTTCATTCGGCTGTATCCATCAATCAGGGCCGATTCCTCGTACTCCTTCGGTATCTCATCCATGAAGCCTTTCATCAGCCAGACCGAGAAGGAAAGGTTGAAGGCGGTATAGAGGATAATCAGACCAATATGCGTGTCGGTCATGCCGACGACCCGGTACATCAGGAACATTGGGATGGCCACCACGACGGGTGGCAACATTCGTGTCGATAATATGAAGAACAGCCAATCGTCCTTGCCTGCCACCTTGAAGCGAGAGAAACCGTAGGCAGTCAGCGTACCCATTCCGACGGCTATCAGCGTGCTGACGATGGCGACGATGAGACTGTTCAGGAAACGGCTGGAGTAGGCCGAGAGTTGCACGCTGTTGCGAACCCGCAAGACGCGCTCACCGCCATCGTAGATCGCTTTTTCCCACCACGGCGCCGCGTCGTACTTTTCGGGCTTCGGCGGCTTGCGCAGCTGTACCCGCTTGGTGAACAGCTTCACGAAGGGTGTCACCTCGGGGTCGAAGAACACGGTCGGTGGCACAGAGGTCGCCTGAGCACGTGGTTTGAACGCGGTCGAGCCAATCCAGTAAATCGGCGACAGGAAGATGATCGTGACAACGAGAACGAGCGCGATATAGACGCGATTTGTAAATCGTTGACCTTTGGTTCTCACGCCAGCCATATCAACGTTCCTTAACCTTGTTGAGGTACTTCACATAGATGTTGGTGATGGCGACAACGACGATCAGCACCATGTAAGCAAGCGCGCTGGAGCGGCCGGTCTGCCATTCTTGGAAGGCCATCTTGTAGAGCCGGATGGAAACCATCTCTGTCGACGGTTGGCCGCTCATGATGAAAGCGAGATCGAAGGTCTTGAACGCCTCCATGGTGCGGAAAATAATCGCGATCAACAGGATCGGCGAGACCAGCGGCAGGGTGATCCGGGTGAAGGTGTACCAGGATCCTGCGCGGTCGATTGCGGCGGCCTCGTAGAGATGCTGCGGCACGGCGGATAGGCCCGCGAGCGATAGCAGCATCACAAACGGCGCCCACATCCAGATATCGGTGATGGCAACCGCGTAGAGCGCCATGTCCGGGTCCGAAAGCCACTCGAAATTGCCGATGTTCAGGACGTAGTTGATCGG
The DNA here is from genome assembly GCA_018699735.1 of Rhodospirillaceae bacterium. GTDB lineage: Bacteria > Pseudomonadota > Alphaproteobacteria > Thalassobaculales > Thalassobaculaceae > JABIRP01. Next base: position 2,639 of record JABIRP010000020.1, read on the forward strand.
GCCCCAGGACGGATCGTACAGCAGCTTCCAGAACAGTCCGACCACAGCCATCGACATCATCATCGGGAGCAGCAGCAGGGTCGTAACCAGGCCCTTAAAGGGAAAGGCGCGATTGAGCAGGAGGGCGATCCCAAAGCCGACGACAACCTGTCCGGCGACCGAGACGATGACGTAATGGGCGGTAACCGTGAAGTTGCGCCAGATGTTCGGATCGGCAAGCAACTCGCGGTAATTCTGTAACCCGACCCAATTGGCCGGCGTGTTGAC
>JABIRP010000160.1 GCA_018699735.1 Rhodospirillaceae bacterium
AAAGTGGAGTTGGAAGGCGATACATCCGACTCGGCATTTCTAAAGCCAACCCAGAATACCGAGTTCGCGATCCAATTCATCGAACAATATTTGATCAAAAAGGACGCCGAGGCTTTCGGTACCAGCTTTGGTGCGCCGAACAATTCTTACCTCATCGGCTTGATCCAACCGATCGCGCCGGTCGCCGGATCCGGGTTGAATATCCTAGGCTAGCGCGTTTTAATCAATATTAGGTGCCGGCGACCATAGGTGCCGTAAGCCGACGCAAAGCCGCAAGAATGCTGAGGGCGGTTATCTTTCCAGTTTTTGGGTTTTCCTCCGTCGGGATATTTTCGATCGACATTGAGAAGCGCGCGCTGTCTGCCTCGACGGTGATGGTGTGCATGTTGCGATCAACGTCTGGGTCTGCCCAGATCTCAAGCTTGGTCTCGTCCGGTCCAATGCCGGCCAGGCTCAGTGCGGCGGCCACATTGACGTTGGCCGGAAAGCCTACCGCACCTTCGCGAGCGTTGCCGGAAAAAACCCGTTTCGGCTCGTTCAATCCATCTACCGAAATATTGTTTTCCACCAGATAAGGCGCACCCTTCAGGCCGAGCGGTGGTTTTCGGGTAACCAGCGTGACGCTTTCTATCGTGCCTTCGGCAGCAGCGCGAACCGCGTCCAGGCCGATGAGGGCGCCGGTCGGAACCGAAATGCGGGCGCCGGTCTCACGCGCGATATCCACCAGATCCATGTTTTGCAAAAGCGCACCGACCGAGATAGGCAAAAAGATCCGGCCGGCGCGAACGGCCGCCTCGCCGACCTCTCGAAACACCGCCGCCGGAGCGCATTCGACCACCACATCGCCGAGTTCGGCCAATTTTGCCAGCGATACGACTGGGGCTGGATTGGCGAACGAAGCCATGTTGCGACTGGCTTTTTCCACATCCCGGGCCGAAACGGCGGCCAGCACCAAGCCCGGCAATTCGCCGTTATCGAGGGCTCGTGCCAAGGTCAATCCGATGGCGCCAAGGCCGCCGATACATACACGAAGTTCGTTGTTCATTGTGGTTCGCCTCGATTACGGGATTTGATTGCGGGTAAAGCTGTGCTGTTCTAGCGGTATGGACAGGTTGAGACAAATTGGATCGTGGCGTCAGATTTGGCGGTCGACACTGATCGCGCATCTTTTGCTCGGGTTGACGGTCAGTTTGTTTGTTATGACCCGGGCTGAGATTTCTTCAGCCCAGACCAATCAGGCTCAGACGGATAATTCGAAAACTGATATGGCCCAGTCAAAGCGGAAAATTAAACTCCCGCCTTGCCGCTACGTCAAAGTTCTGGTCGCCGCCGGTGCCGGCAGCGGAACCGATCTAATTATGCGCTCGCTCGTTCGCTCGGCAAATGCTGCACGGCCGAAGCCACTCTTTCGGGTCGTCAATCGTGAGGGCAAGGATGTGTGGACGGAGACCGCGACGTCGGCGCCAAACGGCTGCACATTATTGACTGTCAACCAGGACTTGGTGGCCGCATATCTCCTCGGCGCTCGCGATCTTGATTGGGAATCGTTCCGACCACTTGCGTTGTTGGTCCGCGTTGCTGCGGTCCTGGCCGGCAAATCTACCCTGGAAGCAGAAAATTTGAAGGATCTTCTCACCAGTGCGCGCGAGACGCCGGGCTCGGTCTCGGTCGGATATTCAGACAGCCGATTGGAGCGGATATTCCTCGCCACATTAGAGACCAATGCGAAAGTCTCTTTCGACAGAAAGGCTTTCGAAACTGGGGTCGATATGTTTACGGCGTTGTTGGAGAAAAGGGTCGATCTTGGTTTTATTTCGGTGCCGGCCGCGCGCCGACGGATCCAGGATGGAAAACTCAAAGCTTTCGGCGTTAGTACCGCAGAGCGGATTGCGTCTTTGTCTGATGTTCCGACGCTGGCCGAACAAGGTGGTTTCTCTTTTGGTTACGACCTCGGCTTGATAGTGGCCAAAGGGACGCCGGTTGAACTGGTGGATCATTTGGCGGCGATTTTTGAGAAAGCGGTTGAGGATAAACTCCTTGTGGACGAACTGGGTGAGAACGGCATCATGATCCACTTCCTGGCGTCCGATCCGTATACGCGATATCTGGAAGACCTCAGAGCGGACTGGCGCAAACTGCTTGGTACTGAAGATTCCGACAAAAAACCGGGTGACAAATTGCCGCCTGTGAAAGGCCAAAAGTCGTAATTTCGGGAACGCGCCACCGTCATCAACGGTAAATCCGACGGGATTTCCTTGTCGTTAGAAACCCTGGCACGATATGTTGAAATCTTGTTGAGCCGCCTTAATGGCGATTGTTTCTGCGGACATCCATGACTTATCTTTGACCTCACGATCTGCTGGGCTTAGGCCCAATCTGAATTCTTGGTCGATTTCAATGTGGAGAGCTGGTGAATGACGATTGAAAACCCTTACTTGATGTTCTTGGGCGATGCTGCCGACCAGCTGGCGGCGAAGGTCGCGAATGGGACCCGCATCTGGCGGCCGGACTGGTGTATCGGACAGTTCCGCTTGCCGGGTTGCGGCGCCGATCTGGGCTTGCCGGACATGACCATGGAAGAGGCAGCCGCCGCTGGCGTGCGCACCATCATCGTCGGCGTGGCAAATCGCGGCGGCATCATTCCAGACAGCTGGGTCGCCGAGTTGAAGCGCGGTCTGGAGCTCGGTATGAACATCGCGAGCGGCCTGCACAACAAAGTGGCTGAAATACCGGAGCTGGTTGAGATCGCCAAGGCCAATGGCTTGCGGCTCGATGATGTTCGCCACCCGACGCGGAACTTCTCGGTCGCCAACGGTATAAAGCGTCCGGGCAAGCGTCTCTTGACGGTCGGCACCGATTGCTCGGTCGGAAAGATGTTCACCTCTCTTGCCATTGAAAAAGAGATGCGCGAGCGCGGCTTGAAGACGTCGTTTCGTGCCACCGGCCAAACCGGTATCTTCATCGTTGGTGACGGGGTTTCGGTCGATGCGGTTGTCGCCGATTTCATTTCCGGCGCCACCGAATGGTTGACCCCGGCCAACGACCCGGACCACTGGGACGTTGTTGAGGGCCAAGGCTCTTTGTTCCACGCGTCCTACGCCGGCGTCACCATGGGCCTGATCCATGGCGCGCAACCGGACGTGCTCGTGGTTTGCCATGAGGCTGGGCGCCCCCATATGCGCGGCCTGCCGGATTACGAGCTTCCGCCGATACCTGAGACGATCGACTTCAATCTCCAGGCCGCCCGCTTGACCAATCCACAAGTGCGTTGTGCCGGTGTTGCGGTCAACACCAGCCATGTCAGCGACGCTGATGGCGAAGCGTTCTGCCGGCGGGTGACAGAAGAAACCGGATTGCCCTGTGTCGATACGATGAAGCATGGGGTTGGCGCCATCGTCGATCGGATCCAGGCGGAGGAGCTTTGATGGCCCGCAGTCTCACAGTCCGCCGCGAAGAGTACCCCCTACAGGGTGTGTTCCGAATATCCAGAGGAGCCCGCACAATCTCTGAAGTGATTTCCGTCGAGATCGAAGAGGCGGGCGCCGATGGTCGCGCCCGTGGCAGGGGGGAATGTTTCCCATACTCGCGTTATGGCGAGACCCTCGACAGTGTCGAAGCGCAAATCGAGACGTTGCGGGGGCCGATCGAGCTCGGGTTGGACCGCAATGACCTACAGGGACAACTCCCGTCCGGGGCGGCCCGCAACGCGCTCGACTGTGCGCTTTGGGATCTCGAAGCCAAGGAAAGTGGTCATCCTGCGTGGTCGCTTGCCGGTCTGCCAGCACCGGAGCCGATTACCACCGTTTACACGCTCGGTGTCGACGACCCGGAGGTCATGGGGAGCAAGGCTGCCGAGAATTCGGGCCGACCGATGCTCAAGCTGAAAATGACCGGTGATGGGTTGGATCTTGAGCGGGTTTCGGCAATTCACGCGCGCGCGCCGTCGGCCCGTCTTGTCGTTGATGCGAATGAAGGGTGGACGGCTGAGGAGTACACCCGCCTGGCGCCAAAACTCGGTGCGCTCGGAGTGGAGATGATCGAACAGCCTTTGCCGGCTGGCGACGATGAGGGGCTGCGCGGCCTAGAGCGGCCGATCCCGGTTTGTGCTGACGAGGCCTGTCACGACAGTGCGACATTGGACAGCCTGCTCGGGAAGTATGACGTGGTGAACATTAAGCTCGACAAGACCGGCGGCCTGACAGAAGCCCTAAAGTTGCGCGCAGCGGCGGAGGCGATGGGGTTCAGGATTATGGTTGGTTGTATGGTCGGCTCTTCTCTGGCCATGGCTCCGGGCATGCTGGTGGCTCAAGGAACATGGATCGTCGATCTTGATGGGCCGCTGCTGCTCGCACGCGATTGCATTCCGGGACTGGTTTATACCGGCAGTATCATCCAGCCGGCGCAACCGGCACTCTGGGGATAGGGAATGGTTGAGACATCCAAACGGGTTCAAGAACATTATTCCAGCGTTGATCTGGCTGATCGCATTATTGGGCTAACGGGGGTCTCGCGTGACGCGTTGACCGTAGCGGCGCTCGAGCCGTTCGATCACATGCATCTTCGCGGATCGAAAGCCAGCCGGGAAATGGTTGAGGCTCTGGCACCCGGTGCCGACTGGCATGTCGTCGATGTCGGTGCCGGCATCTGCGGGCCGGCGCGCATGGCAGTAGCGGCGACCGGATGCCAAGTGACGGCACTTGATCTGTCAGACGATTTCTGCGCCTGCGCTACCGAGTTGAACCGGTTGGTTGGTTTGCAGGACCGGATCGCGGTGCGCCAAGGTGACGCGCTCGCCATGCCGTTCGCCGATGCCACCTTTGACGGCGCCATCACCCACCACGCGGCGATGAATATTTCGGACAAGGCGGCGCTCTATCGAGAGATCGCGCGGGTGTTGAAACCGGGCGGTCGCTTCGTACTTTACGATGTCATGCGAGGACCGGGCGAGGAGCCGTACTATCCGGTGCCTTGGGCAACGACGTCCGAAATCAGTTTCCTTGCCACGCCAGAAGACGTGAGGGGGCACCTGGCGGCTGCGGGGTTTGCCGAGCGCGACTGGCAAAGCCTTCGCCAGGAAACCTTGGACTGGATGGCGGCCGTGAAGGCAGCCAGAGAGGCCGCGGCTGCGGCGGGTGATGGTACGGCGCCGGCGAACACGGGGTCTGTCCTCATGGGGGCGAGCGGTCCAGAGAAAATACGCAATGTCGCCCGCAATCTCGGCCAGGATCGGATTACGGTAGTCATGGGAATTTTTGAGAAGGACGCTTGAGAATGGCGGGCAGAGGCATCGATCATGTCGTTATCGCGGTACGGGATTTGGATCGCGTGGCGGCAGTCTATGAAGGTCTGGGTTTCGTGCTGACGCCAAGGGCGCAACACCCTTGGGGTACGGCCAATCGTTTGGCTCAGTTTCCCGGTGGAAATTTCATCGAGCTCCTGGAGATTGATCGACCGGACATGATGAGTGCGCCAAACGCTGCGGCCGATCCCCCGGAGTTTAGTTTCGGCGCCTTCAACGGTGCGTATCTGGCTTCTGACGAGGGCATGTCAATGCTGGTTCTGCAAGGTCAAGATAGTCGCGGAGATGTAGCACGGTACCAGGCCGCTGGTATTTTGGCCTACGCACCATTCGATTTCGAGCGTAAGGCAGTTCTGCCGGATGGACGGGAAGTGGATCTCGCGTTTTCGCTCGCCCTCACAACCCATCCGGACATGCCGAAAGCCGCTTTCTTCACTTGTCACAATCTGTTTCCCGAGAATTTTTGGAAACCGGAGTTTCAGGCTCATACCAATGGCGCCAACGAGATTGTCGAGGCGGTGATGGTTGGCGAAAACCCCTCCGCATTCGCGGCCTATCTGGAGGCGTTCTCAGGCGGTCAGGCGGCAGACGTGGAGGGTGGGATCCGGGTCGATACCGGCGGCCATGCAATCTCGATGCTGACCCCAGTTCAGGCTTCGAGAAGGTTTCCGGGCTGCTCCACCGATACTTCAGAGGGCCCTCGTTTTGTCGCCTTCACGATTGCTGGGAATGACGTTCCGGGTGGGATTGTCCCAGCTTCCGAAGCCGGTGGTGTCGCAATCGAATGGCGCCGGCAATAGCGCTCCCGTTTATTATTTTGCCGTTTTCGCCTCTGCATCCGAGGTTCCGCCGCGTCGGCCTTCGACAACGAGGCGGCTATCGCTCAATTGCCCGCTGGCTTCCAGGATTGGATAGGCAACGGACGTCAGGTGGCTGTTGACGCGCTTTAGGTCGCGCACGACATCGAGATGGATCGAGCTGGTCTCGATGGTTTCCGGCCGGCCCTCGCGCAGACGATTGAGATGGTGGTCGGAGGCCCGTTGTTCGGCATGGCGCATGGCGGTTTTCTGCTCCAGCAACCGCCGCGCCATACGAATGTCGTTCGACATGAAGACATTGAATGCGAGATCCAGATTTTCGAGGACCTGGGCATGGATTTCCGCCAGTTCCGCCATCCCCTCTGGAGAGAAATCGTAACGGTTCTTGATTTTCTTGGACGCCAGCTCCATCAAGTTTTTGTCGATGATGTCACCAACGTGCTCAAGATTGGTTGTGAAGGTGAGCACCTCGACATAGCGCTGGCCCTCGCGCTCGTCGAGTTCGCGTCTGGATAGCTGTGTCAGGTAGATCTTGATCGCTTCGTACAGCGTGTCGACCTTGTCGTCGTCGGCGACAATACGCTCGGCCAGTTTGCTGTCGTTGTTGCGGAACACCTCGATCACCCGCCGCAGCATTGATGACACCTCGTCACCCATGCGCAAGGTCTCACGTGCGGCACAGGCGAGCGCTTCGGATGGCTCGTCCAACGCATTCTGGTCGAGGTGGCGTGGGCCGTTCGCTTCCATTCCGGCCTCGGCGTCGGGCAAAAGTTTCCGCGTGACCTTATCGACCAAGCCGACAAACGGTAGGAAGACGAGTGCGATCGCTATGTTGAAGGCTGTGTGAAAGTTGACCGCTGCCCGGGCCGGGTCGGCGTCGACTTGCAACACATACGGCATCGCCAAATCCAACAACGGCAACGCCGCCGCCGCACCAACGAGGCGCATGAGAAAATTGCCGAGGGGAGGGCGGCGCTCTTCGGGCGCGCCGCGCGCGGTGATCAACAAGGGGGCTATGGCGCCACCAACATTGGCACCGACTACCAGCACAACCGCCAAATCCAAAGGCAAGACGCCGGCGGCGGTCAGTGAGGAGACGAGCAGCACAATCGCCAAGCTGGAATGCGCGAGCCAGGTAAGGCCGGCCGCGATAACGACGGCGATAAACGGATCGCTCGCCAAAGGTTCGACCAGGGCGACTAACAGTTCGGATTCACGCAAAGGGGCCGAGGCGGCAAATATCAATTTCAGCGACAACAGTGCCAAGCCGAGACCGATAAAGACCCGACCGATATGCCGGCGGGTACCTGCGTCCGCCGACATAAACATTGCGACGCCAAGCACCACGAGGACGGGCGAAAGAAATTTCGGATCGAAGGACAAGAACTGCGCAACGAGGGTCGTGCCGACATCGGCGCCGAGCAGAATGGCGATGGCAATCATCCCGCTCACCATTTGCTTGCCGGCAAATGATGAGACGATCAATGCGGTGGCCGTGCTGCTTTGAAGCAAAGCCGTCACGCCGAGCCCAAGCCCGAAAGCGCGGAAGCGATCCTTCGCCCCGGTCGCCAGCACCCGCCTCAAGCGTGCGCCGAAAGCTCGGGTAACCCCTGTACGCACCATGCGCACTCCCCAGAGGAGAAGTGCGATGCCGCCGGCCAGATTGACCAACAATTCGGTGCCCTGAAAGATGGCCGTCCCCCCAGTCTTCGTCGTTCGATTTTGTTTGTTTGCCGTCGAAGAGAGTGGCCCCTTCGCAGCACGAATACAAGATCCAGCGAGCAGCCTCAATCCCGATGGAAGTTATCTGCGGCCTTGATGGAGGTTACCTGCGGGGCAGTAATTGCCAAAGCGGCACTGGCAATATTCCGGCCATCCTTTTAAATTGCCCTACTCGCTGGGACCTCGGCTCCGAGCCCATCACACGACAAATGGAATGACCGACCATGACGGAACAGTCTGCGGCGCTTGAAGAGACGATTGTTGAAATTCGCCGGGCGGTGGGCGCGCTTTGCGAGGGTTTTCCGGGCGAGTACTGGCGCGAGAAGGATCGGGAGCGGGCCTATCCGACCGAGTTTGTCCAAGCTTTGACCGAGTCAGGCTATCTCGCGGTCTTGATCCCGGAAGAATATGGCGGCTCCGGCCTGCCTTTGGCTGCGGCTGGCGCTATTCTGGAGGAGATCCATCAGAACGGCTGCAACGGCGGCGCCTGTCACGCGCAGATGTATATTATGGGCACGTTGCTGCGGCATGGCAGCGAGGAGCAAAAGCAACGCTACCTACCGGGCATCGCGTCCGGCGATTTGCGATTGCAGGCTTTCGGCGTCACCGAGCCGACCAGCGGTACGGACACCTTGTCGCTGCAGACGACGGCGGTGAAACAGGGCAATGACCGGTATATTGTAAACGGCCAGAAAGTTTGGACGTCCCGGGCTGAGCATTCGGACCTGATGTTGTTGCTCGCGCGCACCACGCCCAAAGATCAGGTCGTAAAACGCACGGACGGTCTTTCCGTCTTCCTGGTCGACTTGCGGGAAACAGTCGGCAAAGGGGCTGAGATCCGGCCGCTCCGCGCCATGGTCAATCATTCGGCCACCGAGGTGTTCTTCGACAACATGGAAGTTCCGGCCGAGAACTTGATCGGCGAGGAGGGCAAGGGCTTTCGCTACATCCTCGATGGCATGAACGCCGAGCGCATCATTATTTCGCACGAGTCTATGGGCGACGCGCGCTGGTTCATCAAGACGGCGTCCGATTACGCCCGGGATCGCAATGTCTTCGGCCGACCGATCGGACAGAACCAGGGTATCCAATTCCCAATTGCCCAGGCCTACGCGCAGGCCGAAGCGGCCAATCTTATGAAGGAAAAGGCGGTGCGACTGTTCGATTCCGGCCAGCCCTGCGGGCCGGAGGCAAATATGGCGAAGATGCTGACTGCTGATGCCGCCTGGGCGTCAGGCGACATGTGTCTGCAGACGCATGGCGGCTTTGGTTTCGCCGAGGAATACGATGTCGAGCGCAAGTTCCGCGAGGCGCGGCTTTATCGGGTGGCCCCGGTCTCGACCAACTTGATCCTGTCTTATATCGCTGAGCACGTTCTAGGTTTGCCGCGCTCGTACTGACGCGCTCGTACTGACGCGCTCGTACTGACGCACTCGTACTGAAGCACTCGTACTGAAGCCCTGCCGCTATCGTCTGGAGCGTTGATTTGCTAGGCTGCCGACAGCTCGGGATAATTTTCCCGTATCGAGTATAGTTAACGCATGGAGTGAATCTCGGTGCCGATCGAAAGCCTGTCCGTCCTGGTGGTTGAGGACGAGAGCTATCAGCAGATGGTCATGCTTCAGATCCTCAAATTGATTGGGGTTGCCGAAGCTCGGGCGGCCAGTGACGGTGCGAGCGCTCTCGAGAGCATCCTGGTCGACGGCTACCGGCCCGACGTGATGATCTGCGATCTTGAGATGCCGGGCATGGACGGTATCCAGTTGATGCGCCATCTGGTTGAAACCCCGTTCGACGGGGCCATCATGCTGGTCAGCGCACATACGGCCGGGATCATGGAATCGGTTTCACGAATGGCGACGACCCACGGCTTGCCCGTTATCGGCGCGCTTGAAAAGCCGGTGACCCATGATCAGTTGGCGGCGTTGCTGGCCAAGGCCGGGACAGCGCGGACCAATCCCAGCCGGCCAACCGAGCACGAGTTCACGAAGGATCAGATCGAAGGCGCGATTGAACGCGGAGAGTTCGTGCCATTCTTCCAGGCTAAGCTCCATCTCGACGGGCTGGCGGTTCACGGAGCCGAGGCGCTGGCGCGCTGGCTGCACCCGAATTTGGGACTGCTTGGTCCCGGTGCGTTTATCGAACTGGTGGAGCGCTATGACCTGATGCGTCTCTTCACGCTCAAGCTTTTCGAAGTGACGCTGGCGCACCTCGAAAACTGGTCGACGTTGAATTTCGAGCCGCATGTCTCGATCAATGTCGAGACCACTACGCTGGCCGATGTCACCTTCGCCGATGCCGTCCTGGAGGCGACCGATGGTTCGCGCACCGCCTTTCGCTCGCATATAAGCTTTGAGGTGACCGAGCGCCACGGCGTGCAGGAACTGGCGCACTATCTGGAGAACCTGAACCGGTTGCGCATGCGCGGTTTCGGCTTGGCGCTGGACGACTATGGCACCGGATTTTCCTCCATGGAACAACTGGCCCACATTCCCTTCACCGAGCTGAAACTCGACCGGTCCTTCGTCGACGGCGTGGCCGATGACACGCGCAAGCACTCGATGGTCGAGCACAGTGTCGTGATGGCTCAGGAGCTCGGATTGCGGACAGTTGCCGAAGGCTTGGAGCGGGAGCAAGACGCGGATATTCTGAAGGCGCTTGGTTGCGACCTGGCGCAAGGGTTTCTTTATTCCAAACCGATCGGCGCGGAGGACTTCCTGCAAACCTACGGGCCGCAATAGATCATCGGAATTTGGGAAACAGATCATGGTCAAACCGCTGGACGGAATTCTCGTCGTTTCTCTTGAGCAGGCAGTTGCGGCGCCGTTTTGTTCCTCTCGCCTTGCCGATGCCGGCGCCCGGGTCATCAAGATCGAGCGACCCGAGGGTGATTTCGCACGAGAATATGATCACCAAGTAAAGGGCCAGAGCGCATTTTTCATCTGGTTGAACCGGGGCAAGGAAAGTCTTGTCGCCGATATCAAGGGTTCAGACGACAACGCGTTGCTCCGGCGAATCTTGGCCAAGGCTGATGTGTTCATACAGAACCTGGCTCCGGGCGCGGCCAAACGAGCGGGGCTGGGCTCAGAGGATTTGCGCAAAGTTAATCCACGCCTGATTACTGTTGATATCAGTGGGTATGGCGAAGACGGTAAGTATGCCGGAATGAAGGCGTATGATTTCCTGGTCCAGGGCGAGAGCGGTATGATTTCCGTCACCGGCACACCGGAGGATATGGGGCGGGTCGGTGTGTCGATCTGCGATATCACCTGCGGTATGTTCGCAAAAACGGCAATTCTTGAGGCATTGTTGAGCCGGCATCAGACGGGTGAAGGGGCATCGATCAAACTATCGTTGTTCGCCGGGATGTCGGAAATGATGTCTCCGGCTTTGCTGCAGCAGATCTACGGTGAGCTTCGCCCTCAGCGCATGGGTTTACACCATCCGATGATCGCACCCTACGGCGCCTATGAGTGCGATGGCGGCGATTGGATTCTTATCGCGATCCAAAACGCGCGGGAATGGGCGCGGCTCTGCGGCGAGGTCTTAGGCAAGCCGGAGTTGGTCGAAGACCCGCGACTGATCGATAATACGGCCCGCTTGGAAAACCGAGCCCACCTCGACGCCGAAATTTCGGCGGTATTCTCGTTGCATTCGCGTGATGAGGTTCGCACGAAATTGGAAGCCGCGCGTATCGCATATGGGGCTGTCAATACGGTCGCCGATCTAGCGGAGCACCCGGCATTGCGTCGCACTCCTGTCGAAACCCCTGCTGGGACGGTCGAGGTGGTTGCTCCTCCGGCCGAGTTCGTTGGTATGCAATTGAGTTTTGCTCCTGTTCCTGAACTCGGGCAACACAGCGACCAAATCCGCCAAGAGTTCAGGGATTGATTTTGGTTTTCACGATGTGGAATTCCATCTCTCCGGTTCGTTTTGTTGATTCAGGTAATATTTCTCTTTTAGAGAGAAAATTAAGATATAAACACAGTTATATAATTCAGAATATATATTCGTTGAGCGGCCCCATAATTGACGATTTAGTCGGGCGTTAGGTGAAATTCGCGAATTTGGTCGGCTTCGCGGTGTTGCAATAATGAGAAAATCGACAATTAATCTTTGGAAACCTTAGTAGCAGCTCTGCGATGCGGCGCTAGCGGGATTGTAAACGGGGGGCGACTGTCGTAGGGTATGCGCGACCGAGGCGTCCGTGCCGTATCCGGGATAACGAGGGGCTTTATCCGCGTGTTCGGGACATCTCAGGGGGCAACAGGACCTCTGGTACGAGGCGCCGTGTGGTCGATTTGGGTCCGCACCATCCTTCGGGTTGGTGTGGCGGATCGAAGGAAGGGAGGACTATCTCTATGAATGTCATTAAGACACTCGCGTTTACAGCTATTGCCGGTGCCGTTGCTTTCGGTGCTATCAGCAATGCTCAAGCGCAAAAGCGTGTGAAGTGGAAAATGCAAAGTGCTTTCGGCAGCCAGCTGTCGCATCTTGGCACCTCTGGCGTCCGTTTTTCTGAGAAGATCGACAAGCTGTCCGGTGGCAAGTTCCAGGTGAAGTTTTTCGAGCCTGGCGCTCTGGTTCCGGCACTTGAGTGCTTTGACGCGATCTCTAAGGGTTCGATCGAGTCTTGTTGGACGACACCTGGCTATCACACCGGCAAATATCCGGGGTTGGCCTTCATGACAGCCGTTCCGTTCGGCCCGCAGGTCGGCGAATTCATCGGTTGGAAGTGGTTCGGTGGCGGAAACGCACTGCGCGACGAGATCTATCAGAAGCACAATCTGATCGCATTCGACTGCTTTGCTATCGGCCCGGAGACTTCGGGTTGGTTCAAGACTAAAGTCGTAGGCGGTGTCGCCTCGCTGAAGGGCCTGAAAATGCGCTTCTTCGGTCTGGGTGCCAAGGTCATGACCAAACTTGGTCTGTCGACCCAGCTGCTCGCCGGTGCCGATATCTATCCGGCCCTGGAGCGTGGCGTTATTGATGCGACCGAGTTCTCGATGCCTAACATCGATAAGGACCTTGGTTTCTATCAGATCGCCAAGTTCAACTACTACCCGGGTTGGCATCAGCAAGTTTCGGTTTCCGAACTCCTGATGAACCGTGACAAGTACAACGGTTTGCCGGAAAACTACCGGACCATGCTTGAAGTCACGGCTGGTTGGGGTGTCATGTACACCTACGCCGAGACCGAGGCTCAGAACCCCCAAGCTATGCTCGACATGGGTACCAAGTACGGCGTTACCAACGTTCGTTGGGAAGATGCTGATTTGGCTGCCATGGAGAAAGCCTGGAACGAGGTGATGGACGAAGAGTCGGCTAAGGACCCTTGGTTCAAGAAATTCCGCGAGAGCTATGATGCCTTTCGCTCGAAATACAAAATTTGGGGTGACGCTCAGTCCCTCAAGCTGACCTATCTTAAGTAAACTTGCTTGATAGGGTAGCGTAAGCTACGAACTGGAGGCTGGGATCCCGGTTATGGGATCCCAGCATTCCTTTTAGACATCGATAAATTAGACTGGATCTGAAGATGGACGAGTCGAACGTTGGGCACCAAGAAGGCAGCAGCAAGGCTGGCCTGATCCTGTTTGGTCTCATCGCATTGGTCGTGGTAGCGGTAGGAATAGTCGTCAATTTAACGGCCATCAGCATTGCCGAGGTTGATGAAATTCCATTCTCTGAGGCGCTGCTTTATGCGACTCAGGAATACCTCCCGATCCTGATGTTCTTGACCCTCGCGGTACTGCTTTTCTCAGGATACCCCGTTGCCTTTATCCTGGGCGGCTTGGCATTCCTGTATGGAATGATCGGGTTTTTCCTCGACGAGTATTTCTCGCTCATCGAGTTTTTCAATTTTCTCCCGCGAATCTGGGGTAGCGCCGCCGAGAACCTGGTTCTTGTCGCCGTCCCGGGTTTTGTCTTCATGGGCGTGATGATGGAGCGCGCTGGCATCGCCAATGACCTCCTGTACTGTGTGCAGGTGTTGTTGAAGCGTGTGCCGGGCGCACTTGCGCTGGCCGTCACGATCATGGGCACCATCTTGGCGGCCATGACCGGTATCATCGGCGCTTCGGTAACCATGATGACAGCCTTGGCACTGCCGACAATGATGCGACAGGGATACAGTCACGAACTGGCGACTGGCGTTATTGCCGCGTCGGGAACACTCGGAATTCTAATTCCGCCAAGCATCATGCTGATCATTATGGCCGACCTGCTGCAGGTTTCGGTCGGCAACATCTTCATGGCGGCGGTGGTCCCTGGCCTGACATTGGCGGTTTTGTATCTTGTCTATGTCGGCGTTACGGCCGCGACACGGCCGCATCTGGCGCCTCCGCTTCCGGGACATTTGTTGAATGTTCCGAAGGGTGAAATGGGCCCGCTGGTGCTGCGCAGTTTCCTGCCGCCGGTGTTTCTGATCACTTTGATCAAGAGTTCGATCCTGCTCGGTTGGGCAACCCCGTCAGAAGCCGGTGCGGTCGGTGCCTTCGGCGCCACATTGCTGGCGATCTACAATCGTCGTTTGAACCAGGACACGCTCTATCAAGTTTGTACGACCTCGGCTCGCACAGTTGCGATGATCTTCTTCATCATCATCAGTGCCACCTGTTTCGCATACGTTTATCGTTCACTCGGTGGCGATGACATCATCGAGCACTTGATCAAGGAAAAAGCCGGCCTCGACTCCTGGGGCATGCTGTTCCTGATCATGGGTGTGGTGTTTATGCTGGGTTTCTTCCTTGATTGGATTGAAATCACATTGATCGTGCTTCCGGTTTTCGCGCCGATGGTTGCCGGCCTCGACTTTGGTGACCATCTCCCGCAGGAAGACATCAAGTTCTGGTTCATCATTCTGGTGGCCGTTAATCTACAAACATCGTTCCTAACTCCACCATTCGGGTTCGCGTTGTTTTATCTAAAGGGCATCGCGCCTCGAGAAATCAAAATCACAAGCATCTATCGGGGCATCATCCCGTTTGTTCTGCTGCAGCTCAGTGCCGTGATCACCGTAATGGCGTTCCCGGGTGTTGCGATGTGGCTGATGCATGTGGTTCACGGTTAGGCGAGGAGATAGACAATGGCTTCCAACGAAACAGCACTTGGCGACCGCACCGGTTCAGGACGTATGAGCGAGGAAACGGCGCGTTCCCTTTTGAACGTGGTCGAGCTTTTGCGGTCCTTCGTCGAAAAATGCGGCCGATGGACGTCGTGGCTTTTCGTGCCGCTGGTGCTCATAACCGTGTTTGATGTCTGCCTACGCAAGACCGGTAAGTTCCAGATCGAGATCAAAGAGTTCATGGAGCCCTATTATCTCGGATGGATGTTCGAATCGACCCTGTTGCAGGAATTTGAGTGGCACACCCATACTGCCCTGTTCGCGATGGTTTTAGGATACGGATATGTCGCCAACACGCACGTGCGGGTTGACCTCGTCCGGGAGACTATGGCATTTCGCAAAAAGGTGTGGATGGAGCTGATCGGCTGCACCATCTTTTTGATCCCATTTACCTCCATCGTGATCTACTTCGCGGCTATTTACGCATACGACTCGTTTATGATTGGCGAAATCTCGGCATCAATGGTCGGCTTGCCACATCGCTGGGTCATCAAGTCAATCCTGACGCTGGGCCTCTGCGTAGCCTTGATCGCGGGTGTCACCGTCTGGCTACAGTCTTTGGTCACATTGATGGCGCCGCCTGAGATGCGCTTCCCGCTCATGACACTGGAGTGGCCGGAACAAGCGGGTGATTCCTTCGAAGGCAAGGAGCGGATGAAGGTTGATCTGGAAAAGACGGTTGATGAAGATTTGAACGAGATGACTAGCAAGATCCTGTCCCGTGAGGATCAGAATAAGAAGCTTTACGAGTAAATCCGGATATCTGGGCGTCGCGGCCAACTATCGTGGCGTGACGGGATGACGTAGAGATAGATGGGGCGGGCCGGTATTACCAGCTCGCCCCGTTTCATTCCCGCATCTGCGCGCGACCACTTGCGCGGAGTGAAAGCAAGACTATTTGACGTAGGCGGTAATATTATGGTTATGAGATATCCATGATCGACTGGTTCACTTATATAAAGCGATATGTCTGGGACGATGACACCACGCCCTATTTGGTGCCGGTCTCTAAGATGTCGAAAGGCCAGGCTGACAACGAGGTCTTCTTCTATGCGCTGTTGATGGCGGTGTTTTTTGCTGTCGTGAGTTTGGCCTCGGTTAGTGGGGAGGCGCCTTACGGTCGCTCCAATCCCGCTGGTGGCTATGCCTTCTCCGTCGTCACAGCTGCGGTCCTGCTCTGGATGGTGAAGCATGTCTGGGCGGCGCTCTGGTGCGCGACCGCGCCATTGGTCGGGCTCGGCGCGATGTTTTTGCTTGGGTTTCCGCAGAAGATGGCTTTGCTCGACGAGTTGGTGGTCTTGGCCATTACCCTCGCCATTTTCAGATACTCGTTTCGTATTATTCGGATCTGCCAGGCCTATCCGGCTCTACCGGTGCGCCCGATGAAGGGGCGCCGGCGTAAACGCACGCTATTTTAAGTTACTGACAGGGCTGAAAGACGCCATGGCTGAACCGACCCCACCAAATACCGCAGAGGCACCGCTGAAAGGGTGGAAGGCGTTCGCGATTCAGAATTACGTCCGACATGAGCGCATATATTTCACAGCAATCGTCCTGCTGACGATTGCTGATTTCATTTTTTGGGATGGTTGGGCAACGTTCTGGGCAATGTTGGTTCTAACGGTGCTTTATGTCATCCATTTCATGCTCTGGAAGTCTATGACAGCGACCGATGAGTGGGCTGACGAGCATGTCTACACCCATGTTTATCGCCCGTGGGACACCGGCCATATAGAGGACATCAAGGAAAATCCCTGGGGCCAATCCCCGCACCGAACGGATGCGGACGACGCTAAGAGGGGCCCTGAAAAAACCGACGAGTCCAGTTAGATTAGATCGGCTATGTGATGCAGGTCGGTGACCACAAAATCTGCATAGGGCTCGAGGTCACTCGCGTCTGAGGGACCCGTCAACACGCCGACCACCAGACCGCAACCGGCCGACCGGCCGGCCGTAAGATCGCCGACCGAATCACCAACCATCGCAACATTCCCCGGCATCAGACCTACCGCATCACAAAACGCCAAGATCATATCCGGCGACGGTTTTGGACGGGCAACGCTGTCGTAACCGGCCACGAAATCCACAAGAGTCTCGATGCCGAGGGTCGACATTGATTGCCGGGCACCGGCTTCTGAGTCGTTGGTTGCGACGCCGAGCTTAATACCGCGCCGGCTAAGGCCACTCATAAATCCCGCGACATCACCGACGGGAGTGAGGTGCGCGTGCCCGACACGGTTCCAATAGTCATCGATCCACGGGATCAGCGACTGGAGCGGTGGCAACTCCGGGACCAGGTCGCGCCACTGGGCCGCGACAACGTCGGTGGTCCCGGCGGCAAGTTGGCTACCTGGGAGGATCCGGCCAGTGTCCGGGCATCGCCCGACCGCCTCTAACATAACCGCCGCCATGTTCGGACGTCCGGCCCGCATGGCCAATTCCTCCGCGCTGCCGACCAGGGCTGGGACCCAGCTGCGCTCAAAGTCGATCAGCGTGCCGTCTTTGTCGAAAACAATACCGCGAATACCAACCAAAGCGGTTACACCCCCCTCCGTTGGACATGCGCCAAGCGTGTGATGTAGGGCAGGGGGACGAGGCCATCTTCGTCAGAATGCTGACGAGCAAGACCTATCAGTTCTGCCTCTACCGCGTCTCGGCCCACACGGTCGACCCAGGGCTTTCCCTTCGAACGAGATAGCATTAGGCCGGCGAATTGATCTGTTGTCAGGTGCCAAGTCCAGTTGATCTCATCGAGCGTGGCGGCCTCACCCCAATCCACTGTTTTGATCTCACCCACGTAGTCGAACGAACGATACGCTCGATCGTAATCGGGTATCTCAGCTTCCATGCGGGCCTCGAATTCGCTGGTGAGGGCGCTATCAGGGTCACGGTCGTTGTAGAGCACCATCAGCCGTCCACCAGGCGCCAAGACGCGGCCGCATTCGCTGTAAAACAGAGGCCGGTCAAACCAATGCAGAGCCTGGGCGACTAGTATCAATCCGGTGGTTCCATTTGCGACCGGCAGGGTCTCGGCACCGGATTGCTCGAACGATAGGTTCACGATGCCGTCCGAGGAACGACGTGCCTCGCGCAACATATCCGCACCGGGTTCAAGCCCTTTCACGTGCCATCCCGAACCCAAGGCCTGGGCCATCCCCCGGCTGGCAATACCTGTCCCGGCACCAACGTCGAGCGCCTGGCAGGGTTCGGACGGAGCCAATTTCGCAATGCGCTCCATCACCGCGTCCGGATAACTCGGGCGATGCTTTTGATAGATCGAGGCAAGACCCTCGAACGTCGAACTTGGCAGTTCATTCATGGCGGCCGGATCATAGCCAAGGTCGCTCTGGCGCGATATGACTTTCCTCCAGCGTGAGACAAAAGAGCTCGAATGGGGGCGGGCGAATATGAGTGACGAGATAACATACGATCGCGAGGCGGACTACGTGATCATTGGCGCCGGATCGGCCGGATGCGTTCTGGCGGACCGTTTGTCTGAAGACGGAGAGGCGTCGGTCCTGGTTCTGGAAGCCGGCGGTGCCGACAACTCGATCCACATCCATATGCCGGCGGCCTTCGCTTACCCGCTGATGGATACACGCTATAACTGGGCTTACGACAGCCAGCCAGAGCCACATATGGATGGGCGGAGCCTCTATTGTCCGCGCGGCAAGGTGTTGGGGGGATCCTCCTCGATCAATGGCATGTGTTACGTGCGCGGCCATGCGCGCGACTACGATCGGTGGGCTCAAAGCGGGCTCAGAGGATGGGACTACGCGCATTGCCTGCCGTATTTCCGAAAGGCCGAGACCCTCGATATTGGCGGCGATGACTACCGGGGCTCGGGCGGGCCTTTGCACGTAACTGCGGGCCCGATGAAAAACCCGCTCTACCACGCCTGGGTCGAGGCAGGGGAACAGGCGGGCTACCCTGTCACCAACGATATGAACGGTGCTCAGCAAGAAGGCGTCGGGCGTATGGACATGACCGTCCGCAAGGGCGAGCGCTGGAGTGCTTACAAGGCTTATCTGAAGCCGGCCCTGAAGCGGCCAAAGGTCGATGCCGAGACCGAGGTCATGGTCACGCGCATTCTGTTCGACGGGCGCCGAGCGGTTGGGGTGGAGTATTCCTGGTACGGTCAAATCCGGCGCGCCCGGGCCCGGCGTGAGGTGATCGTCTCGGGTGGTGCGATCAATTCGCCGCAAATCCTACAACTCTCCGGCATAGGGGCGGGCGATGATCTACGCCAACACGGAATAGAAGTGTTGGCCGATCTTCCGGGTGTCGGTGCGAACTTGCAGGATCATCTGGAAATCTACGTGCAGATGGAATGTACCGCGCCAATATCGCTCTACCCGGCGACCAAGCTGCTGGGCCAACTCAAGGTCGGGCTCGAATGGATGTTGGCCAGACGCGGTGTCGGGGCCTCGAACCTGTTCGAGGCAGGCGGCTTTATTCGCTCTCGCGCCGGAGTGGAACACCCGGACCTGCAATATCATTTTCTCCCCATCGCGATCAATTACGATGGCAGCAATCCCCAGGACGTGCACGGATTTCAGGCGCATGTCGGACCTATGCGCCCAACCAGTAGAGGGCATGTTAAATTAAGCTCGGCCAATCCTCTTGAGGCACCGGAAATCCTGTTTAATTACATGTCCACCGAGGGGGATCGGGTCGAAATGCGGGCCGCCGTGCGCCTCACGCGTGAAATCTTCTCGCAGGCCGCGTTTGATCCGTATCGAGGTGCTGAACTGGCGCCCGGAGCAGACGTTCAGAGCGACGCCGAGATCGACGCCTTTGTGCGAGAACAGGGTGAGAGCGCTTATCATCCATCCTGCACCTGTCGCATGGGACCGGACAGCGATCCGTCGGCTGTGGTTGACGGTGAAGGCCGAGTCCATGGATTGGCCGGCTTGCGTGTCATTGACGCCTCGATCATGCCGGACATCGTCAGCGGTAACCTGAACGCGCCGACCATCATGCTGACCGAGAAACTTTCCGACGCCATCCGGGGACGCACGCCTTTGCCAGCGAGCGAAGCGGAGGTCTGGATCAATCCGAATTGGGAGACGAGCCAGAGGTGAAGGTCGCTAAGGGAGATGTGGCGCCAACCAGTCTGGTAGTGGAGACGCTGTGAAAATTCTACTGGTATTCAAGTAGGTCGCCAGAATTGTTGGTCCACTCCTGGATCTATTTTCAAGAACTACCGATACGCCAGAAATTTGTATTGCGTGCGCCAAGTTAGCGAGGCTTCTAGAATATCGTCGTCGAATATCGCTTTCGGGGACTGAATGTCCGCCCCGGCGAACGCGCTCTGCTACGCGGGCGACTGCTACTTCGGGTCGATTGAGACCGATATATATTAGGCCGATTCGACGACCGTTGGCTTTAGCTTTAAGCATCATACGAATAGGGCCGGTGCCGGAAAGTGTCGTTTCCCAAAACACTGGTGATCTGTCGAGAAGTGCTGCCTCCAGGCTTAACAATGTTTGCCGCGCCGCTGCCACGGCCGAGTGATCCGGTGCATCCGGCGTCATTGCTGCCGCTATATCATCGGTATTGATCCGTGCGTGTTCGGGCAAAAGACGCCGTGCCAACGTCGTCTTACCTGCCCCGTTCGGGCCTGCGATCAGCCAAAATGAAGGCTGGTTGATCAATCTGCGTCGGGACTGGAAATTCTAACAATATCGATAGATGATCCATTGTTCAGCGGAAAAATCTGACCGTCCGGCGCTTCTTCTACGAGATACGGTGTCGGTCCTTCGGTTACGTATACGATCGCATTACCTGCAGATTTGTGATCAGCGATCGCCTCGGCGACAGCCTCGCGACCAATTCTTGCAACGCCGGTCGCGAATACAGATACAGCCCTTGCATCCTTAAGATCGAGGGACATGAAATCGATTAATGATTTTCTCATCGCTCTCGCGCCTGCAAAGTTGGAAATGTCTCGCAAACAACAATATAAGACCTTGATGACGTGACCGCAAATGGGGCTGGGTGCATTAGCCAAACTCTGCAAGTGTCGTCTCAATAATCCCGATCATGCGCTCCATGCGGTCTGGCTGGTCCAAGAGGACGGCTCGGCTGGCGCTGTGCAGGGCGGTCGGGATCGTGAGCAGTTGGATATCTTCCTCACGCACCGAGCCATATTCAGACAGGACCGTTGGAACAGCGGACCAGCCGGCATAGGCGGCGATCCACGCGAAATCCCAGGCGGGCGGTCCGAGGAATGTGTCATTGAAGTCGATAAGTCCGGCCAATCGCCCACCTTGGATCCGAAGGTTGTAGTTGGC
Source organism: Rhodospirillaceae bacterium (assembly GCA_018699735.1). Lineage (GTDB taxonomy): Bacteria > Pseudomonadota > Alphaproteobacteria > Thalassobaculales > Thalassobaculaceae > JABIRP01. The sequence goes on from JABIRP010000160.1 coordinate 21,259, forward strand.
GGGATCCCCATGCAGCACAACCGCTGTCCCACTGGCGGCCTTCTGGATCGCCGGACCCAGAGCCGAGATACGTTCAGTCAGGTGCGGCGCCACTTTGGCGAATGGATGGTCGGAAAGGTCACTGTCATCGATCGGCCAAGCCTGCTGCAGCCGTGTGGCAGCGATGCCCTCGACGCCTTCGGTTTCAATTGAATGCAATTTTGCCAGAAGGACACCGAGTTCCGCCCAAATCCCGGCATCAACAGTTTCCCGTGTCCCGTCCTCACCCTCTATGAAGCTGTCTACTGCCCAGGCACGCCCTTCTACGAGAGAGGACAACTCCGGTCGGTCGTCATGATGGGAAATCGGTTGTGCAAGGCGAGTGTCAAGCTTTGCAAGACGGTGACGAACCAGGGCGTCGACGGCGAACCGAGGGGTCTTGCCCGGTCGAGGGAAAGCAACGCGAGCCACGAGCGGGCCACGATCGGTATCGACCCGCCAGACACGTGACGTCGACATCAATCGAAGCGATGTCACGGTCTCGACGGCATACCCAAGCGCGGTGACGAGGGAGCGAGCCGCTGCTATCCAGTCTGTCGTTGCGTCACTCATGCGGCACTATAGACGATCCCTGGCCGATGACAGCGACGACGGCTAGGCGTAAGCTCCCGGAACCTACAGGGACGATTGAGGACCGAGATATGAGTGAGCGTTTCAACGATGCCAGCATTGCCGAGATTACGGCCGTGCTGAATGACTATTTCGATGGTCTGTACGATGGCGATCTTGAGAAATTTGGCCGAGTATTCCATCCGAGCTCCCACCTATATGCGACCGATGGTACGAACGTCACAGACATGCCGCGCGCGACCTATTTCGAGATGATCGGCGGTCGTGCCTCTCCCCGTGAGCAAGGACTTGCGCGCCACGACCGAATTCTTTCGATCCACAAGGCCGGGCCGAACACCGCGATGGCCACGGTCAACTGTGCTATGCCACCGCGTTTTTTCACGGATTATCTGACCCTGATGCGCGACGCCGATGGCTGGCGCATTATCTCGAAGAGCTTTCACACCGACGTGCACGAATGAGGGGTAGGCTGGTCCAACAGGTTATTTCTTCTGGACCTTGATTGCGCGTTTCGGTGGATCGGCCTCGGTTTTCTTCGGCATCCGCAGGCTCAAAATACCGTCTTCGGCACGGGCTTCGATACGGCTTTCATCGACATCCGGTGGCAACCGGAAGGCGCGCTGGAAGGCGCCATAACTGCGCTCGCTGAAGTAATAGGTTTTGCCTTTTTCTTCATGGCTGGAGCGCTTCTCGCCCTTAACTGAGACGACGTTGCCGTGAAGTTCGATATTGATGTCCTCTTCCTTGACGCCTGGCAACTCAACCTCGACGACATAAGCATCGTCAGTTGCTGCCGCGTCTGAAGCTGGTGTGAAGAATTCTGCAACCTTCGAGCCGAAGCGGCGTAACGGGTCGCTTAGGTGTGGCCACCACTCAGAGTGGGAATGTGGGCTTCTTTCGACCATGATACTCTCCTCAGGTCATGCGCGGGTTGAACGGATCCCGCAGCAATCCAAGGATAACCTAAGTGAGAGTGGTGGCCCTTGATCGATCTCAATTGGTGCTTTCAGTCGCCGCTTTGCAATCGGTCGAGCGCCCGTCGGTCGCGTTTGGTCGGTCGTCCCTCGCCGCGCTCGCGCGACGGCGCGCGGTCGGTTGATGGCGAGGCTTTTGGTTTCTTCGATTCGATCGGCACCAAGTCTTCATAAAGCGTTTGTGCCTCGGGGGCTGGGCCTCGACGCTCAGCCAGGAACAGCACTTTGACGACGCGGATATGCGGGCCTTGCGGGAAGGTTAGGACCTCACCTTCACGCACGATTTGACTGGCTTTGGAAATCACCCGGCCGTCGAGGCGGAGTTTTCCGGCACCGACCAGCTTGCTCGCCAAGGAGCGGGACTTGAAAAACCGGGCACACCAGAGCCACTTGTCGAGACGTTGTGTGGGTGCCGGAGCGTCGTTCATTTTACCAGATTGAGGGTGCGCAGGACAGCGAACGGGGAGTTCTCATCAATCGGTTTTTCACGCGGCTTTTGTCGCGGTTTCTCGTGCCGGTTCTCGTGTCGGTTTTGGTGCTCTTGACCCTTGGGCTTTGGGTGTTTGGTCCGTTTCGGGCGGCGGCGCTTTGCCTCCCCGGATTTGGCATCGTCACCAACGGTTTCCGCATCTGTCGATTTCGCTTTGCTCGCATCCGAATTTACCGGCGGCCTTTTGGGTGCCCGTTGGCGCCGCCGGATGAAGACCGGGACCTCTTCCACCTCACCTGAGCGGCGATATCCGAGGGCGTCGAGAATTGTGGCCATGGCTTCGTGGCCGACGGCGGCGATCGAAAGCATCTCATCGGTTATGGAAAATGGCTCCTTGCGTGCCGACTGGCGGGCGATGAAGGCCAATCGCTCGGCCATATCGGCGCGGATTGCGTGCGCACCCAACACAACGTAGCCGGCGGCGTGGTAATAGCCCTCTGGCACCTCGGGGTCGCGCAGGACATTGACCCGACCTTCGGGCGGCGGGCCGGCGTCTGGAAAGATGTCATGATGCGCCGACCACAAGGCCGCTTTCAAGCGCGCCGCCTTAGGTTTCAGGAGCGCCGGCACGTAGATCGTGCCCGTGCCAAACCGGAGGCCCAGCCTCCCAAGGTCCCGGCGCGCGTCATCGTCGGCTGATTTCAAGAGCCCCGCGACCGCGTCTGCACGCGCCACGCCCATGCCTTCCATCACTTGAAACAATACCCCGCGGCCGGGCCCACTTATTTCCGCTGCCTTGAACTGAAGAAGAGCCGGGGCATCTTCGGTGATCCGGGCTTCCAGCCACCGTGCCAGGCGTTCCTCCATCTCTTGAAATAGCGGTTTCGAGAGTTGGTCGGAGGCATGAATTCGGATGACCGGCGACAACGGGTCGTGGCCACGCTCAAGCCGCGCGACCTCTTCGCCACGCCACGCGATACGGGCTTTGCCCTCTATCGTGAAGTCGCTGTCGGGTGAGGCGATGATTGTACGTGCTCGCCTGGCCAACTCCTCGGGTAACACCCGACGGGCGGCCGTCAGAACCAGTTTAGATGTTCCGTCTTCGAATTCATCTGGCACGAATGTTAGTCCTCTTAAATGGCCGACGATATGTCCCTCAACCATAACCTCTCCCGCCGAATTTACCGAGGCTATGAGATCTGCATCATCCTTTAGTTTGCGCCCGAGATGCGCTGCGCGCTTGTCGACGAAGCGTTGGGTCAGCCGTTCATGCAGGGCATCGGACAACCGATCCTCGATCGCTCGTGCAGTTTGTTGCCAATGTTCTGGATCGGCAACCCAGTCGGCGCGATTGGAAATATAAGTCCATGTGCGGATGTGGGAGATCCGGCCAACCAACGTATCGATATCGCCATCGGTGCGATCAAAGCGCTTGACCTGATCGGCAACCCAATCGGTCGATAATCTCTCGGTACCCTCGGTCAGTTTGAGAAATATCTGCGATAAGAGGCGGGCATGGGCTTCCGTTAGTGTCTTGCGGAAATCCGGCACCTGGCAGATGTCCCAAAGCAATCGGATGCGCGCCGGGGCCGTTGCTCGCGCTGCTACATCCTCCATGCGGGAGAGCGCTTCCAGTGCCTGCTGATCCTCACCGTCGCGCTTTCGGTAAAGATAGGGCTCGTCGGGCCGGTCCTCCAGAGTGCGCCTTAGATCGCGCAGTGTGGTAAACCGCAGGTCCGTATTGCGCCAATAGAGCGCGCGCAGCGGCTCGAACTTGTGGTTCTCGATTGCCTCGATGACCTCTTCGTCGAAGCCCGGACACTCGGCTGTGACACCGAAAGTGCCATCGTTCATATGCCGGCCGGCGCGGCCAGCGATCTGCGCCAGTTCAGCCGGGCGAAGCCGCCTTGGCGCCCGGCCGTCAAACTTTACATCCTCGGCAAAAGCGACGTGGTCGACATCCATGTTGAGGCCCATGCCAATGGCGTCGGTAGCGATCAGATAGTCGACCTCTCCGGCCTGATACATTTCCACCTGGGCATTCCGGGTGCGCGGGCTGAGCGCGCCAAGTACGACGGCCGCGCCACCGCGCTGTCGGCGCACCAGTTCGGCCAAGGTATAGACGTCGGTTGCCGAGAAGGCGACCACGGCGGATCGCCGGGGCAAGCGTGTGATCTTACGTTGTCCCGCATAGGACAGATTTGAGAGGCGGGGTCGGGAAATAAACTCAGCATCGGGTATGAGGCGGCGAAGCAGTGGGCGAACGATGTCAGAGCCGAGGAACATGGTCTCGCGCTCGCCTCGGGCAGAGAGCAGTCGGTCGGTGAAGACATGACCCCGCTCCGGGTCGCCGCAAATCTGGATTTCATCGACAGCGAGAAAGTCGACCCGACGGTCGACCGGCATCGACTCGACCGTGCATACGAAGTATCGCGCATTCGGCGGCAGGATTTTTTCCTCGCCAGTGATTAGGGCGACATGTCGAGCGCCCTTTTGCCGAACCACACGGTCATAGTTCTCGCGCGCCAGCAGGCGTAGCGGAAACCCGATCATGCCTGAGGCATGGCCAAGCATGCGCTCTATGGCGAGATGCGTCTTGCCGGTGTTGGTCGGCCCAAGGACGGCCGTGATGGTGGAAGATCTATCGGTCATGGTTCTATCTTAGGATCAACGGAACTCAGTGGCGGCGCAAGTCTGATCCGGGAGGCTTGATGTTACCGAGGGGTTGCGTTTTCGGCTCGTTCGGCACATATGACCCTTCGTTCCGAATCGCAATCCTTCAGCTGAGAGATTTATCCAAATGGCTGCCGAGAAACGTACCTTTCAAGCAGAAGTAAGCAAGCTTCTGCATATTGTCGCAAATTCGCTCTACAGCGAGCGCGAAGTCTTCTTACGAGAGTTGATCTCGAACGCGTCCGACGCTTGCGACAAGCTGCGCTACATGGCGCTGACCAATGCTGAGTTGATTGAGGGCGATCCCGAATTCAAGATCCGCCTCTCCGTCGACAAAGACGCCAAGACCTTGATCATTTCCGACAACGGCGTCGGTATGAGCGCGGAGGAATTGCACGAGAACCTGGGCACGATCGCGCGTTCGGGTACCGAGGCGTTCGTTGGATCGCTTAGCGGCGATGACAGCAAGGATGTGAGCCTCATCGGTCAATTCGGCGTGGGTTTCTATTCCGGGTTCATGGTGTCCAACCAGGTTGAAGTGCTGACCCGAAAGGCGGGCGAGGAAGCGGCCTCTCTCTGGCAGTCCGATGGGCTTGGCGAGTACGAGGTCTCAGCCGCCGAAAAAGCAGAGCGCGGTACCATGATTACGCTGCACCTGCGCGATGATGCGACAGAGTTCCTGGAAGAAGCGCGGCTTAAGCACATCGTTTCGACCTATTCCGATCATATCGCGATCCCAATCGTTCTCGATGGCGGCGAAACCGAAGATCCGCTGAATAAGGCCTCTGCCCTCTGGACCCGGCCAAAGAGCGAGATCACGGCCGAACAATATAAAGAGCTTTACCATCACGTTGGTCATAGCTTCGATGACCCATGGCTGACCATGCACTGGAAGGCTGAAGGGGTTATTGAATACACATCTCTGCTTTTTACGCCGACAGCGGCGCCCTTCGACCTTTTCCACCCTGATCGCAAACACCGGGTGAAGCTCTATGTGAAGCGGGTCTTCATCACTGACGATTGCGAAGGGTTGGTGCCGTCTTATCTGCGGTTCTTGCGCGGTGTTGTCGATTGCGAAGATCTGCCGCTCAATGTCAGCCGCGAGATGCTGCAGCACAACCCGGTGCTCAATAAGATCTCCACTGCCGTGATCAAACGCGTGCTCTCTGAGCTTGCGAAGAAGGCCGATAAGGAGCCAGAGGAATACGCCAAATTCTGGGAAGCCTTTGGCGGTGTTTTGAAGGAAGGCCTGTACGGCGAAAGTGGCGATCACAGAAAACCAATTCTGGAACTGTCGCGTTTCAAATCGACCGGCGGCGATGGCCTGGTAAGCCTGAAAGACTATGTCGCTCGGATGAAGGAGGGGCAGGAGGCCATCTACTACATCACTGGCGAGAACGCCGAGGTGCTGGCCAAGTCACCGCATTTGGAAGGCTTCCGCGCCAAGGGTGTCGAGGTCCTGTTGCTGAGTGATCCGATTGACGACTTTTGGGTCCCGAGCTTGTTCGAGGGCTACGAGGAGAAACAGTTCAAATCCATCACTCGCGGTGGCGCTGATCTCGATAAGATAACCGACGGCGATGACGATAAGGACGATGCTGATAAAACCGCCAAATCGAAAAAGAAAGAAGACAAAAAGGCAGAGAAAGCGGACGTTTCCGCTCTGATCGCCAGTCTGAAACTGGCACTTGGTGAGACGGTGAAAGATGTGCGTGTTTCTGAGCGGTTGACCGACAGTCCGGTATGCCTGGTTGCCGACGAGGGTGACATGGATATGAACCTCGAACGCCTGTTGCGTCAGCACCAACAGATGACCGAGGCCTCGCCTCGCGTATTGGAGATCAACGCCAGTCACGCGCTGATCAAAACACTGAACGACCGTGTGATCGCGGGTAAAACCGGCATTGAAGTTGAGGATGCCGCGTACTTGCTGCTCGATCAGGCACGGATCGTCGAAGGCGAGAGCATTCCTGACCCATCGGCATTTGCTCGGCGCATGGCTTGGGTAATGGAGAAGGGCTTGGCGGGGTAGCGGTCTCAGGATGACGTAAACAGCAGCTGATGTAGGAGAAGCCGAGCATGAGCGAGTTCGATATCGCGCGAGCCAGAGCCGAGACGCGCGGATGTGCTCGGGTGGCGCATTTGAACAATGCCGGGTCCTCGCTGACGCCAGCGCCAGTGGCCGACTACCTGCGCACCTATCTCGATGAGGAGGAGATGCTCGGGGGCTACGAGGTGGCCGCGCGACGAGACGGCGATCTAGAGAATTTCTATACCGCCACCGCGCGTCTGTTGAACGCCTCGAGCGATGAGATTGCTTTCATTGAGAACGCGACCCGGGCCTGGGATATGGCGTTCTACGCCATTCCGTTTGAGCCCGGGGACCGGATCCTAACGGCCATGGCGGAGTACAGCTCCAATATGATTGCCTACATTCAGCGCGCAAAAGCCACCGGGGTGACGATCGAAATCGTCCCGAATGATGCATCCGGGCAACTCGACGTGGCGGCGTTGGAGGCAATGATCGATGACCGGGTCAAACTGATCGCTATCACCCATGTGCCGACCGGTGGCGGTCTGGTCAATCCGGCCGAGGAAATTGGCCGGGTCGCTCGAAAGCACGACATTCTCTACCTGCTTGATGCTTGTCAGTCGGTTGGCCAAATGCCGGTCGATGTGGAAGCGATCGGCTGTGACATGCTTTCGGCGACCGGCCGAAAATACCTGCGCGGACCACGTGGTACGGGGTTCCTCTATGTGCGCCGAAACCGGATCGAGATGCTTGAGCCGCCGTTTCTCGATTTGTTCTCGGCCGAATTGGTGGCGACGGACAGATACGTCGTGCGATCGGACGCGCGAAAATTTGAGAATTGGGAACGCTACTTCGCTGGCCAAGCCGCTTTGGGGCATGCGATTGATTATGCTCTCGACTGGGATATCGATGCCATCTGGGACCGGGTGAAGGACCTTGGCGAAATTTTACGGGCCTCACTCGCTGCCCTGCCGGGTGTCGAGGTAACCGATGAAGGCAAAGTGCGCTGCGGCATAGTGACCTTCCGGAAGCAAGATGAGACAGCAACATCGATCAAGGCTCGTCTGGCGGAACACGGTATCAACGTTTCGACTTCATCTGCCTCCGGCACCCTTCCAAGTTTTCAGGCCCGCGGCATTGATGAGGTTGTTCGCGCCAGCGTCCACTACTACAACACTGAAGACGAGATCGCGGCCCTGGTTGAGGTGTTGCGATAACGAATTGGAACTGGCGGAACGAACTATGATCGAGCATTTGCGGAAATTAATTGGCATCAGCCCGCGCGTTGCGGTTTCCGACGTTGAGGACAATTCCGTCCGCCGCGCCGTCGCCGCGTTGTTGGCCAAGGCGGCGATGCTGGACGGCGAAGTTGACGAAGTCGAAGTTGATCAGGCGCGCAAAATCTTGGCCGAGCGGTTTGGATTGTCACGTGAGGACGCCGATGAAATCCTTGCCGAGGGTAGAGCAGACGCGGATGACGCCGTCGACCACTATGGTTTCACTCGTGTCATCCGCGACGCATTCGATCATGACGAACGGGTCGAACTGGTCGGCCAGATTTGGGAGATCGTGCTTGCCGATGGCGAGGTGCATGACTATGAGGCGGCCCTGATGCGCCGGCTCGGCGGCTTGCTGCACGTAAGCGACCGAGAGAACGGCGACGCGCGCAAGCAGGCGGTGGTGAAACTTGGGCTTGCGGGCTAGTCAGATATTTATTAGGAGATCCGCTGTCAGCGCCAACTCAAGGAGCGGCCGTCTATGACTTACGTCGTCACCGAAGCCTGTATCAAATGCAAGTATACGGACTGTGTCGAAGTCTGCCCCGTGGATTGTTTCTACGAGGGTGAGAATATGCTCGTCATTCATCCGGACGAGTGCATTGATTGTGGCGTCTGCGAGCCGGAATGCCCGCCGGAAGCCATTATTCCCGATACCGATGACGGCGCCGAACGCTGGCTCTCGATGAATTTGGAATATTCTGAAGCCTGGCCGAATATCACGCGTCAAAAGGATGCTCCGGCCGATGCTGATAAATTTGATGGCGTAGCAGGAAAGTTCGAGAAATTTTTCAGCGCCGAGCCTGGCACGGGCGATTGAACACGCTGAATTGCAATCCGCCAGAACCATATATCTACGGTCAGAATGTGGCTCAGGCCCTCAATCTGACGGTTTTCGGCCCGGGGCCCCTACCTATTGCATAAAAATTGTGCTATAGTGCATTGAACGCGTCGTGGAAGAGGGAGACATAGTTTTCCGCGCCGCCCCCGAAAATGTTTCGGACCAATTGTGGCGATCATCCAGGACTGCTTACCAGCGGTTCTTTGCTGTTTTAGCGCTGGATGGATCGCAGAGGTACACCGATCGAAATCGACGGTGAGCGGGTCTGTTATGCTCGGGTTTTCGAAGACCGGGAGAGAATCTATAAAATGACGAAAAAGTCTGAATACAAGGCCGGAGATTTCGTGGTCTACCCCACGCATGGCGTGGGCCGGATCATGGGGACCGAATCCCAGGAAATCGCAGGCACCCAGCTTGATTTGCTGGTTATTGATTTCGAACATGATCGAATGACGCTTAGAATCCCGCTCACCAAAGCCAAGAACTCTGGATTGCGTCGGTTGAGCAGCCGCAAGCAGATGGATGCAGCCCTCATCAAATTGAAAGGACGGGCTCGGGTGCGTCGCACGATGTGGTCACGCCGTGCGCAGGAATACGAGGCGAAGATCAATTCCGGTGATCCGGTATCGATCGCCGAGGTGGTCCGCGACCTTCGTCGCAACACCAATCAGTCCGAACAGTCGTATAGCGAACGCCAAATGTATCAGGCAGCCCTTGATCGCTTGGCTCGCGAGTTCGCGGCGATCGAAAAAATCGACGAGGAAACAGCGACGCAGCGCCTTGAGAAAATGATGATGGCAACTGCGACGGCAACCGCCGCTGCGGCTGAAAGCGCTTCGGCGGCCTAGTCGGCTGAGACAGGCTCTGTCGAGCTGGGGCCAAGGCCCGAATAATGATGACGATGCGGCGCCCTTTGGGGCGCCGTTTTCGGTTTCGGCGGTATTTCGGCGCTTATGCCTACAAACTGCGCCTCCGGGTTTGGCGGTAAGCGATCTACCTGCTATCACCAATTCTGCGAGAAACGCTGGGGACTAAGATGGATGAGGCGGAGGCAAGCGGTCCTTTTGGGGCGCTAGATCCCGACAGGTTCACGCTGTTACGGCGTGCCGTTCGAATCTGGGCGGTTGGTGCCGTGCGCGGAGACTCTGAGCGTTTGGCGGCTCTGCACGACGAGATCGGCGCGCGATGGGTGAGCGGCGATCGTATTGTCTATCTCGGTGACTATGTTGGTCATGGACCTGCGGTCGTAGAGACAATCGACGAGTTGTTGCGGTTTCGTCGTTTGGTCCTGGCGCAACCGCCATTTACCCATCTCGACGACGTCGTCTTTTTGCGCGGGAGCCAGGAAGAGATGTGGAGCAAGCTGCTGCAGCTGCAATTCGCATCAGAGCCGACACGGGTGTTGGATTGGATGTTCGAGCGCGGTGTTCGGCGCACGCTTGAAGCCTATGGCGGCAACTCTTCTCACGCTTATGCTGCGGCCCGTGACGGCTCGTTGGCGTTGTCCCGATGGACCCAGTCGATCCTCGGCCGCATGCGTGCGCGCGCCGGGCATTCAGAGTTTCATGCTGCGCTGAAACGCGCCGCATTTACCGAGAACGGTGGATTGCTTCTGGTAAACGCTGGGATCGATCCAACTTTGCCGTTGGAACGACAGGGCGATCGTTTTTGGTGGGATGCCGGCGGGTTTGCGTCCATGAAAGCGCCTTTTGCCGGCCTGGGTGTCGTTGTGCGGGGCAGTGACCCGGCTCGTTCGGGGCTGGTGACCGGCAGTCACACGGTCAGCCTCGATGGCGGGTCCGGCCTGGACGGCGAACTCCTTGCGGTCTGCCTTAGCCCCAAAGGTGACGTCGTAGAGGCGCTTGTGGCTTAAAGCGACAAATTGCCCCAGCCAGGTGATCCAGACAGCTCTGAGATCCGTATCAACATTTAGGAAAAAGGACAACGCTACCTCTGAAGGGGGCGACCGATGGGTTACGCAGATCAAGGTCTTGCTGAACAAGCGACCCGAGGCTTCATCAAAACGACGATGAAAGCGCCTTTGTTGACCAGGGAACACGAGCTCGATCTGGCGCGCCGGTGGCGCGATGACGAAGATGAAGCTGCCCTGCATGAGCTTGTCCAAGCCTACATGCGCCTTGTTGTGAGCCTGGCGGTTAAGTTCCGGAATTATGGATTGCCGATGAGTGATCTGATCCAGGAAGGCAACATTGGGCTGATGCAGGCTGCAGCCCGTTTTGAGCCCGAGAGAGAAGTTCGCTTTTCGACCTATGCCGTCTGGTGGATCCGCTCTGCCATCCAGGACTATGTCTTGCGAAACTGGTCGATTGTCCGGATTGGTACGACGGCGACGCAGAAATCTCTATTCTTCAACCTGCGCCGTCTGCAGGCGCGGATCGGCGTTGCCAGCGCGCCCCAGGATCGTCGTCCAGGTGAAGCAGATGACACCATCGCCGAACAGTTGCGTGTCGGGGTTCATGATGTGGAAAAGATGCGCCTGCGATTGAGTGGGTCCGATCAATCACTTAACGCAACCGTTGGCGAAGATGGTGACGAGGAGTGGCAGGAGTTCCTGGCCGACGAGCGGCCGAACCCGGAAGAAACCACCACAGTGTTGCGGGCTGGAAATACCCGGACGGAATGGCTGGCGGAAGCTCTGATGGAGTTATCACCCCGTGAGCGCACGATCATAGAGTGCCGGCGTCTGACGGAAGAGGGTGCCACGCTTGAGGCGTTGGGTCGCCAATTGGGCGTATCGAAAGAACGTGTACGCCAGATCGAAAGTCGAGCCCTGGGTAAGTTGCGCGACTGCATCAGTCGCCGGATAGACGATCCGAGCGATCTATATTCGGCTGTATAGAGGTATCTGGCTGAAACGTTCGCTAACTGGTCAAATCGACGACCCGTGCCGCTGGGAAAACAAAGGTGAAGTTCGAACCTTTGCCGGGCGTGCTTTCAATCTCCAAATGGGCACCATGCGCTTGAAGGATGGCTTCGGATATCGCTAAGCCGAGTCCAAGACCGCCGCGATCACGGACATAGGCGGATTTTACGCGGGCGAATTTCTGCCGGATCACATCCAGATCTTTGGCTTCAATTCCAGCACCCTCATCGATCACACTGACGGCGAGTTCGCCGCCCGACCTATGGTCAGCGCTGATTGTGATATGGCCGCCCTCGTCGCTGAAATTGATCGCGTTGGCGATCAAGTTGGTCAGCACTTCGGTCACTCGTACGCGGTCGGCGCGAAGGGCTGGAAGATGCTCTGGTAGCTCGATTTTGATCTCGATTTCCCTGGCTTGCGCTTTCGGTGTTGCCATGTTTTTGCAGTCTGTGGCGATGCGCTTCAGGTCCAGCCACTCTTCGCTTAAGGCCGGCTGTGCATCGCCCAAACGGGTGATATCGAGGACCTGCTCGATCAACCCGAGGAGATACTTGGCTGATCGGTTTATATCTTCGAGATATTCGTTAAACCGAGCCTCGCCAATCTTGCCAGCGGCACCGACGCGCATGAATTCGCTAAACCCAATGATGGAGTTTAGAGGCGTGCGCAGCTCATGGCTCATGCTTGCCAGGAACTGGTCTTTGGCCTTGGCTGCACGAACAGCCTCATCCGTCACTTGAACTAGGTCGCGGGCAATACGGCGCTGATCGGTGAGCGCACAGGAGATGACCAAACCCGTGACAGCGGCCGTAATGAGGAAGACCTGAAGGTTTTGCAGAGACTGCCCAGTTGCTTCCTCCAATCTGACGAATGGACCGAGTCCCATTCCAGTGTGAAGCGTCGCCAAGGATCCGAGCAAAAGCATACCGGCTGCCACAGCTGGTAAGGGGAACCGCGTGGCACCCCAGATCAGGAAGGGCAGCAAAAGATACGGCAAAGATATAGTGAAAGATTCACTCGACGGTGTTGAGAATATAATGACTTCGGCGGCTGTAGAGGTGAGCAAGAGCGCCAACGCCTCGTAGGCCCGAGGTCGGTGTCGTAATGCGACCAACTCATTGAAACGGAACTTCAATACCAGGATTGTCGGGGCAATCAAGATGCTTGAAGATGCTGCCGTTAGCCACCAGTCGCGGGCGATCACCCAACCGAGTGAGGTGCCCATATTGGCTTGAAGGACCGAGCTGGCAAGAATTGTTGCCGTACCGAGCAGAGGCCCCAGGGCCGCCCCTGCGGCAATGATCCAGAGCATCCCGTGTAGGCTGTCGATTTCGTACTTGCCAATGATGTAGCGCCGTAAATAGTAGGCTGCGGGCGCGACCTGTAGGACGGAAGCGACCAAGTATATCGCGGGCCCGCTAAATCCATCATCGATCAGCGCAATCGTACCCAACAAATATGCCCCGGTCATAGCTGTGAGATGGCGCGGCCATGCTTTAAACGGTGCCAAGCTCAGAAGTGCCAGCAGCACAGCATTTGCTATACTAAGTTGAGACGCTCCTAGGTTTAATGCAAGGTCGGCACGTGTATATGCCCATGCGGCGGTCAAATAGAGGACGGCAACGCCTGCCGACAGGATCCATTCTGACAGGTGGTTTGTTTCGATCGTTGAACTGTTTGTCCCGTGCTCTTGCATACAGCCAGAGGCCCTCGGCCGAATAGGACTTATCGACGTCACTCTCGGATCCTCGATCTATACCAAACCGTTAAGATCGATGTTCCTCTACCTAAAATACACTATTCGCGAGTTTTGGCATCCCGTGAAACAAGGATGGCCCGTTAGGGGATGTGGAAGCGTTTTTGAAGCCAGGTATGTTTGACCGGAATGGAAGGCTGTGACAATCTCGCCGACAAACGCCCACAGGCGATCCTTATCGAACATTTGTAGAGGATTTTGCGATGACCGAGGCCTTCATCTGTGATGCCGTGCGTACCCCGATCGGCCGATATGCGGGTGCGCTATCGCCGGTCCGCACCGACGATCTTGCCACCCTTCCGATAAAGGCGCTGATGCGTCGCAACCCAGACGCCGATTGGGATGCGGTCGATGATGTCTATTTCGGATGCGTCAATCAGGCGGGAGAGGACAATCGCAACGTCGCCCGCATGGCCCTGTTGCTTGCTGGCATGTCTTCTGAGATCCCCGGCGCCACGGTAAACCGGCTCTGCGCATCCGGCATGGAGGCGGTCAACGCCGCGGCCCGCTCGGTTCGCTCGAATGAGGGCGACCTGTTCGTTGCTGGAGGTGTGGAGAGCATGAGCCGCGCGCCCTTTGTCATGGCCAAGGCGACCAGCGCGTTTGACCGAAATGCTCAGGTTTTCGACACCACGATCGGTTGGCGTTTCGTCAACCCAGAGATGGAACGGCAATACGGCACCGACGCCATGCCGGAAACGGCTGAGAATGTCGCTGAAAAGTTCCAGATCAGGCGAGAAGACCAGGATGCCTTCGCGCTGCGCAGCCAACAGAAGGCTGGCAAGGCGATGGAGAATGGGCGGCTGGCAAAGGAGCTTGAGCCGGTTGAGATCAAAGGCCGCAAAGGTGCAGTGACGATTGTCGATACCGATGAGCATCCCCGCCCTAGTACGACTGCCGAAGGGTTGGCCAAGCTCGCCACACCGTTCCGCAAGGAAGGTGGAACTGTGACGGCGGGCAACGCAAGCGGTGTCAATGATGGCTCGGCCGCCATGATCGTTGCTTCAGAGGAGGCGGCGCGCAAACATGGCTTGACGCCACGCGCGCGCATTGTCGCGGCGGCTGTGGCTGGTGTTGAACCCCGGATCATGGGCATGGGCCCAACGCCTGCCACACGCAAGGCGTTGGAACGCGCCGGCCTGACCGTCGACGATATCGATGTGTTCGAGTTGAACGAGGCGTTCGCGGCACAGGTGCTGGGTTGCCTGCGTGAACTCGGCATCGCCGATGACGATCCCCGGGTCAATCCGAATGGCGGCGCCATAGCGCTCGGCCATCCGCTCGGTGCCAGCGGCACGCGGTTGCTTCAGACCGCGACCCAGGAACTGCACGAAACCGGCGGACGTTATGCGCTCTGCACCATGTGTATTGGGGTTGGCCAGGGCATGGCGACGATCATCGAACGGGTCTGAACCGAACGCGATACGAGAGGCGAACATGAGTGAGTTGATGCGGGTTGGTGTCATCGGCGCCGGCGCCATGGGGCAGGGCATTGTTCAGGTCTCATTGCAAGGCGGTATGCCGGTGGTCCTGTATGATGCCAAGGATGGCGGTGCCGAAGCAGGCCGCGACATGGTCATTGGCAGGTTGGATCGTCAGGTCGAGAAAGGCCGTCTCGATGCCGGTGAGGTTGAGGCGATGAAAGGCCGGCTGCATCTTGCGGCTGACCTGTCGGCATTGGCCGAGTGCGATGCCGTCATTGAGGCCGTGTTCGAGGATATCGGCGTTAAGCACGAGGTCTTCAAGGCACTGGAGGCGGTCGTGCGTGATGATTGCATCCTGGCCTCCAATACATCGTCGATCCCGATCGCGTCGATCGCGCGGGTGCTTGAACACCCGGGCCGGGTTGCCGGGATGCATTTCTTCAATCCAGTCCCATTGATGCGTTTGGTCGAAATCATCCGCAGTCCGGCGACCGAGGACTGGGTGGCCGAGAAGCTCACTTTGCTTGGTGAGGCGATGGGCCGAACGCCGGTAACGGTGAAGGATGCGCCCGGTTTCCTGGTCAATTTAGGCGGTCGTGCCTACACCACCGAGGCCCTGCATATCGTGCAAGAAGGGGTGGCGACCGTGGCTGAGGTCGACGCCGTTATGCGTGACTGTGGGCATTTTCGCATGGGGCCGTTTGAATTGATGGATCTGACCGGCGTGGATGTGAATTACCCCGTCAGCCTGATCGTACACGAGCAGTACAACTACGATCCGCGCCTGCGCACCACGACGATGCATAAAGCCCTGTTCGATGCTGGGCGCTACGGGCGCAAAACCCAGATCGGTAATTATCGCTACGACACCAAGGGCAAGGCGATTGATCCGCCAAGCCCGGATCACGAGACCGACGCGACACCGGCGGAAGCCGTCTATGTGGCGGCTGGCG
>JABIRP010000161.1 GCA_018699735.1 Rhodospirillaceae bacterium
GAGGTGATGTATTATCAGTACTGGAACTATGACCCATTGGAGCTGCACGATAGGCACTTTGCGAGATGTACCCACCGGCCCCCGACTGATCCTAGACACGGTGATGAGCCCTATACCGTCTGGCTATCGCACGGGATCCCCGCGCGGCGCCAGCACGCACTGCATACCCACCGTGTATTCGCCGGCGTCCTGCCCTACTTCACCAACCGGATCGACTGCGGCGAGCCCCTGGTCCAATCGCTTTCCGATTTTCTCGGGGTCAAACTCAAGATTATAAAATGGCTCCGCCATATCGACGACGAGATGGCCATCAGGGTCGTCGAGCGGTTCCCCGGCGCGAAGCTCATCCAGTTTTGCAGCTGGCTGGCCCGAGCCGATCGTAAGACATCCGGTTTCAACAACCGCGGGCTGGGTCCGTTCATTTCCGGCAACAGGTTTCTGGATGAATTGGCTCGAGAGTATGGGCTCGACGATTGGAGTTTGGCGGAAGGGGCCTGGGGCAACTGGTCCGAGGTGGCCAATTATGTACCGCCCTGCCAGAGCTATCAGCCGAGCGCACTCGTAGGGCGGCTCGGTCTCTCCGCACCGGCCATCGATTTCTGGCGCCTGGTGATCGCGCCGGAGATCCTGAGAGCGATCGAAGGCGAAGGGGTTGGTTTTACGCCGTCACGCATATGGCAGTGTCTCACTCCGTCAGCAGAGGAGCAGATCCTCGTCGGTCAGATGTTTCAGCCGAATTGGGTCAGGCGGTTCGTCGAGCGCTATCTCAACTGGGCGTGTTCAATACGCCATCCGGCTTCGGCTGCTGAAGACTTCGATGAGCTGACCGATCTGGTCGAACGGATCGGTGGCACCACGGCATTGCTCGATGAGCCAATCGCAATCGATGACAGGGTCCAGGGCGTTTCACTCTTCACGCCCACGGACCTCTTCGCCGAGCATCGCATATTGCTCAACGCCGCACCCAAGTTGCTCATCGCACTCCGCTACACCCCGCGCCATGCAATCTCTCTCCGCACCGTTGGTGGGCGCCCAATCGCAACCGTCATTTTGCGCGACCAGGATCGACGCCTCCGCCTGGAACGGATTCTGTACCCATTCCGGAAAGACCCTCCCATCGGCGCTTCGCAGTTAGCGCATATCCTCGTGGCTCGGATCAACGACAGTAATTCTGCCATCCCCTGGGATCGTATCGAGAATGACCGGTGCGCGCGGTGGGATGCCGCCGCCTGGGATCTCACTTCATCCATGTTCGGCCTGCCGATCCATCTCGACGACGCGCTCGATTGGGTATTCCAGCTCTATCATCGCCGCCTCGGGCATCTTCGCGACCCGAGGTTTGAGACGAGAACAGCGGCCCTAGCGGCCGTGAACCTATCTCAGTTCATAGTGCCCCGTCTGTCGGCATCTCGCACCCCCGACAAGATGGATTCCAAGTTGATCGAGGTCTGCTACGATCGCTACTGAGTGACAAGGAGACCGCCCCATGCGTGCCGTCATCTACGCCCGATACTCATCCGACAACCAGCGCGAAGCCTCGATCGACGACCAGATTGAAGTCTGTCGTCGGTATGCCGAACGCGAAGGTTGGGACGTCTCGGAAGTTTACCAGGATCGAGCCATCTCTGGCAGCAGTGCCATGCGACCTGGCTATCAGAACCTGCTCATCGACGCCGAGGCCAAGAAGTTCGACATCATTCTCTGCGAAGCTCTCGACCGCATTGGCCGTCGTCTCGCCGATGTAGCCGACTTACACGACCGGCTGACGTTTCTGGGTATCAAGCTTGTTGCGGTCAATGTCGGAGAGATCACACCGATCCACACGGCCGTCATCGGCATGATGGCTCAACACTACGTCAAAGATCTGGGCGAGAAGACCAAACGCGGTCAATTGGGCCGAGCCCTCAAAGGTAAACTCCCAGGCGGCAAGGCTTACGGCTATGACGTTTTGCCTGCCGATGCCGACGGCGCCGGACATCGTCGGATCAACCCGACAGAAGCCGCAATCGTTCAACGTATCTTCGAGGACTACGCATCTGGTAAATCCCCGCGCGTCATTGCGCGCACCTTGAATACCGAAGGCATCGCCGGTCCGGAAGGCCGTCCATGGGGAGACACCACGATCCGCGGTCAGGTCGACCGGGGCACCGGCATCCTCAACAACACACTCTATATTGGCCAGTTGAGCTGGAACCGGTGTTCCTACGTCAAAGATCCGCGCACCGGCAAACGGGTCGCCCGGGTCAATCCGCGCCAAGACTGGGAGATTGTCGAGGTGCCCGACCTGCGCCTCATCGATGATGAGCTCTGGGACGCCGTCAAGACACGACAAAACGAGACCACCCACACCATGTCCCGTGACGACGCCGGCAATGCCCTCAACCGCGTACATCGACGACAGTTTCTGCTATCGGGTTTATTGACCTGCGGCATCTGTGGCGGCGGCTACACCATCGTCGGCAAAGATCGTTATGGCTGCGCTACACGCCGCATCAAGGGCACCTGCGACAACGAGCGCACCATCAAACGCCAGGAGATCGAAGCCCGCGTGCTCGACGGGCTGAAGCAACGCCTAGTCACGCCCGATCTCGTCGAGACCTTTGTCAGTGCATTCCATGAAGAGATAAACCGATTGAGCGCCGAGCAGTCCGGCACCCGAACTGCCAAGGAAAAAGAGTTGGGGAAGATTACAAGAGACCTCGACCGTCTCGTCAACGCCATCACCGCCGGCGTTGATCCCCTGACCCTCAAAGACCGTTTCACCAAGCTCGAAGCCCGCAAAGCTGACCTGGAAACGACTCTAGCAAGGCCCGAGCCTCACGCCGTCAGATTGCCTCCGAACTTGCCCAAACTCTATGCCGAGAAAGTCGCCAACCTGGAGACCGCTCTCAACGACCCGGCCATCATGAGCGAAGCAGCCGAGATCCTCCGCTCCATGATCGACAGGATCGAACTCCATCCACGTTCTAATGCTCCCGGACTGGACGCACTCATCTATGGGGATTTGGCGCAGATCCTAGGTATTTGCGACGATGAGGGCCAGATACAAGAACACCCCGCCGTGGTTGCGGCAGGGTGTCA
>JABIRP010000162.1 GCA_018699735.1 Rhodospirillaceae bacterium
AATCCGCCTCGAACCTGGACGAGTTGCGCCAGGCGCTTGCGACATTTGATGGGTGCGAGCTGAAAACGACCGCAATGAACCTGGTCTTCGGTGAGGGCGACCCTAACGCTGACGTAATGTTTATTGGCGAAGCGCCGGGCGCTGACGAGGATCGCAGTGGCCGGCCGTTTGTTGGCGTCAGTGGCCAATTGTTGGATCGGATGATCGGTTCGGTTGGATTGAAGCGCGAGGAAGTTTACATCACCAACATTCTACCCTGGCGCCCGCCAGGCAATCGACAACCGACGCCGGGCGAGATCGCGGTCTGCATGCCCTTTATCGAGCGCCATATCGCCCTTATTGAGCCGAAGGTTTTGGTTTGCGTTGGCGGGACCTCGGGCAAGACACTGCTTCGACGCAAGGAAGGCATCATGCGTTTACGTGGCAGGTGGTTCCAATATTCCGCCGATAACGCTGCGGAAACGATCGCCACATTAGCAATTTTTCATCCTTCTTTTTTGCTGCGACAGCCGGCCCGGAAGGCTGATGCCTGGCATGATATGCAGTCGTTAAAAAAGCACTTGGATAGGGGGTTATGAAGGTGAATTCAGACTTAGGTTCAATTTACGCCCAACAGCGAAAATTAATTAAGAAATATCTATAATAGCCTGATATATAACGATATTTTTGACTTATCCCCGAAAACGGACGAGCAAGCCGCATGGGCCCGATTGACCTCGGGCGAGACGCTTCAATGCGTGATTCTTGCTTGAATGAATGCTGCGAATCGCATACCTAATCGGGTGATGTGGGAATCTACAATTAACGGCGTGAACCGACAGCGGCTGCGAATTCGGTTGCGTATAAAAAATCTAATGGCCGCTGCCCTCGTTTTGATCGCCCCTCTGGCGATCGGACCGGTTTGGGCTGCCGATACTATGGCTCTGTTGCCGCCTGGAACAATCCCGGGAGTGCAGTCAGAAAATTCAGCCACATCCTTGCCCGAGACACTATCGGCCGCAGACGTGGCACTTTACGCACGGATCTTTGAACTGCAGGAAATCGGCGAGTGGGCGAAAGCTGACCGTTTGATCGCTCGATTGGGTGACACGCTCTTGCTCGGGCATGTCCAATCGCAACGCTATATGCATCCGACCAAGTACCGCTCTCGTTACAAAGAACTTCATATGTGGCTGAAGCGCTACGGCGATCATCCGGACGCCACGCGTGTTTATCGATTGGCTCTGAAGCGCCAGATCAAAGGTTGGAAGCCACCGAAGGTGCCGGTGAAAGGGTATCTTAACGGCAACGGACCACACTCGGTGGTTGGTGATGCGAGTGATCTCGCGCGGTCGAGAGGCCGGGCGATCAAACTGTCGCACGCCGGACGTAGTCTGCGATCATCGATTTCGAAGCAAATCCGCCGTGGCCGACCGACGGCCGCGTATAAGCTTCTTAAGACCAAGCACGGGGAAAAGCTCCTCGGGCCCGACGCATTCGCCGCCGCCTGTGCCGAGATCGCGCATGGTTACTTCGTGTTTGGCAAGGATGACCTAGCGCTCAAGGTGGCTATGGAGAGCTTGCGCCAGTCGAGCGATACCGCGATCGGCGTGCATTGGACGGCTGGGTTGGCGCTTTGGCGGCTCGGCAACTACGCCGAAGCGGGACACCATTTCGAGACCTTGGTTATGGCCGAAGGCGTTCCGGCCATCCTTCGCTCCGCCGCTGCCTATTGGGCCTCTCGGGTCCATTTGATCAACCGGCAGCCGGCACAGGCGACGCGCTGGCTGGTCAAAGCGGCGACTTATCCTGCCAGCTTCTATGGCCTGTTGGCGCGCCGGGCATTGGGGATTGCGGTGCCACTTGATTGGGGCCTTCCTCGGGTAGACGCAGCGGCAATCGAAGAACTGTCGTCCAAGTCAGGCGGACGCCGGGCGTTTGCGTTGATGCAGGTCGGCAACATGTACGCGGCCGAGCGCGAATTTCGTAAATTGTACCCGGCCCTAGAGGATCGGTATCGGCGCGTCGTAATGACGATCGCGGCCGAGAATTCCATGCCCGCTCTGGCGGTTCGCATCGCCGGTTTGATCGAGGCGACGGGAGAGCGGCCGCACTACGGGGCGCTCTATCCGGTTCCCGCATGGAAGGTTTCCAACGAGCGCGGGATAGACAAAGCGTTGCTATTGTCAATCATTCGCCAGGAATCGCATTTTAATACCCGCGCCAAGAGCCGGAGAGGCGCGCGCGGGCTGATGCAATTGATGCCGCGGACAGCGGCGTATATCTCGGGCGATAAGTCTCTACGCGGAAACGCCCGTCATCGCTTGTATGACCCAAATTTCAATATCGATTTGGGTCAGCAATATATTCGTCACCTGCTCGACAATGACCGGGTGAAGGGCGACCTCTTTCGGCTTCTGGCAGCGTATAACGCCGGACCGGGCAATCTCGGCAAGTGGGATCGCAAGGTCAAATATCAGAAAGATCCGTTACTCTTCATCGAGTCGATCCCTTCGCGAGAAACCCGTCGATATATCGAGACTGTGCTAACCGATATGTGGATGTACCGGCTTCGTCTTAGCCAGCGAGCACCGAGCTTGGAGCGGGTCGCGGCGGGTGCCTGGCCGACATACCAAGCCGTAGACTCCGAATCTGGTGGGACGACGCGACATGCCGGCAATTGATGACACACGGCCTTTCGTTCCGGTCAATATCGCAATCCTGACGGTTTCCGACACCCGTACCCTCGAGACAGACAAGTCCGGCGACACGTTGGTCGAGCGCTTGCGTACGGCCGGGCATGAACTGGCGGATCGGGATATTGTCACCGACGATGTGGATGCGATCGTGGGTCGGCTAGATCCTTGGATCCAGAATGATGCGATCGATGCGGTGATTTCGACGGGTGGCACCGGGCTTACCGGCCGTGACGTGACGCCCGAGGCCTTTTTGTCAGTATTCGAGAAGGAAATCGAAGGCTTCGGTGAGTTGTTTCGGTGGATCAGTTTTCAAAAAATCGGCACCTCGACAATTCAATCTCGTGCCGTGGCCGGCGTTACCCGCGGGACTTATCTTTTCGCACTGCCGGGTTCTACGGGGGCCTGTCGAGACGCGTGGGATGACATCCTGGTGCACCAGCTCGACTTTCGCTATCGGCCCTGCAATTTCGTCGAGATCATGCCGCGCCTGCGCGAGCACGAACTGCATGGACGCGGATCTTAAGTCGGTATTCGCGCCACCAGTGAAATTGGCAATCGTAGAATATGCAGTGCGTTCCGGAACCCGCGAAGCCACAGGCTTTTGCCGCCTTGGGTGGGTGGGTTGAAGGCTCGGACATCAAACATCACCGTACGTGCGATGCCGATCCTGCGACAAATCTCAAGATCCTCGGCTCGGGCAATCGGCAGAATTCCGCCTATCCGACTGAGAAATCGGCGATGCAATACGAGCGCTTGATCTCCGTATGACAGACCGAACCAGGCAATTCGTCGTGCGGTTTGCCGCTCAGCGCGGCGTCCGGCGGGACCTTCCTCAAGCGAAGCGTAGGTAAACACAGCGCCCCGCTCGCGATTACGCTCCTCGCTGGCGAAGACCCGGATGGTCGCGTCCCAGCCCCGATCCAGCAAGGTTCCCGCATGCAGAAACAATAGCCAGTCGCCTCGGACTTCCTTAGCGCCTTGTGTCATAAGCGCGGATCTCGGGCCCTCTACGACAACCAAGCGGGCACCATGGGTCTCGGCCAACCGGTTGAGGTCATCGCCCGAATTGGCCGTATTGGCGCGATCGCTGTTGGCGGCAAGAACGATATCGAGATCGATCCCCCGTCGGCTCGCCGAGGCCAGGGCTGACAACGCATCGTCGGTTGGACGGGTGTCTGCGTCCGTCACCGATATGACAACACCCAAGGTCAGTTGACGATCCCCTGGCCGTCTTGACCGAGCCGCCTGATCGGTTCGTTTGTTGCGGGTCCTGTTGGGGGCCGTGGGGGTCATGTCATTCCGATGATTGTGCTTTTCGTGCGGATAGCTGGATTTGCTCATGCTAATAAACGCCCATGCTAATAAGCGATTAGTGCCGATGCCATTGCTATTGATTTCAAGACCGGATTGAAGACATGAGTGAGCTTGATCTGCAAGCCGTTGCCGGGGTGTTGCGCGGCGTTCCAGAGTTGAATGGTACGCCGCTCAAGGCGCTGGAAAGACTGCCCGACAAAGGTATCGCACATATCCATCTGCGTCTGACGGGGGTCCGTATTGGCGGGCGCGGGGTTCTGTTGCGGGTTCCACGGTTGAGTCAGTTCTCGCTCGCGGCGCCGGATAATCTCGCCTACCAGGCTGCCTGTTTCGCACGCGCCGCACCGAGCGGTCATACGCCCAACCTGCATGCGGTGCTGTCGCCATCGCCGAGCTTGCCGATGGGGGCCCTGCTGATCGATGAGATCGATGGCCCGCCTGTGAGCCTCCCAGGTGACCTGGGCGCCATGGCGGCGTGTTTGGCGAGCGTGCACCTCCTGCCGCTACCAGAGCCGGCCGTCCGGTCGCCCTTGGCCGACCACGCGGATCCGGTGGCCGGTACACTCAGTGTTATTGAAGCGCAATCGGCCCATATTGAGACAGCTGTTGAAGATCCGGGTGTGCGCCGAATTCTTGGCGAGGAGATTGCCTGGGCGCGGTCGTTCGCGGAGCGCTCCGCCGGCAAGCCTCAGTCCGTGGCGCTCGTCCTGACCGACACACATCCCGGTAATTTTCTCATCGAACCCGACGGCCGGGTGTATTTCGTCGACCTGGAGAAAGCGCTCTACGGCTCACCAGCGATCGATCTGGCCCATGCCAGCCTGTACAGCTCGACGAACTGGGATATTGACGTTCGCGCGGATCTATCGAGTGCTGAAGTGGAGCGCTTTCATGGTGACTACCTGGTTCAGCTACCGAGACCGGTGGCGGATGCGCTCCGACCGTGGCTGGAGCCTATGCGCCGGCTAACCTGGCTACGGACGACCACCTGGAGCTGCAGATGGTATGCTGAGGGTCTAAGCGGCGGCGAAGACGGTGCCGGCGGTTGGTCCATGCAAGGCCTTGACCCGGGTCTGATTGCCCATGTTGAGGCGAGGATCCGCGCTTTCACGTCGCCGGAAATGGTTGAGCGGGTCCGTCGTGATTGGGTCGGTCCCGACCGGTTGCGGCTGGAGTGAGGGAGATATGAGCGGCAAAATTATAAATCTGCGCAGTCACCGAAAACGCACGCGGCGCCAGGAGGCTGAGGCCCGGGCTGAAGAAAACCGAGTGCGGTTCGGACGGACCAAAGGTGCGCGTAAGGTGGAGGATGGTCTCCAAGAACGCGAAGATCAAAAACATCGGGGACACCGGCTCGATCCAGACGACGTCTTGGAGTGAAAGTACAAAAGTTCTTGTTTTGTTCTCACATTGGCTTAAAATTGCCAAATGGGCGCTTTGCAAAACCAGGACAGAGATGCATTCGAGACCCGTGGAGATCGTCCCATCCGGGGTCGCGGGTCGATCAGCAATCGGACCGGGCGCTTTGAAAGCCAGGTTAGGCTGGATGTGCATGACGGTTGGCATGAAGCCGAGGAAGAAACCAGCGATCCGCGTACGACGGTGGCAATCGATGCCAGTCGTAGTGTAATCGCCAGGAACACGTCGCCTGATATCCCATTCGACCGGTCAATCAATCCCTATCGGGGCTGCGAGCATGGGTGCATTTACTGTTTCGCGCGACCGACCCATGCCTATCTTGGTTATTCACCGGGCCTGGATTTTGAAACCAAATTGCTCGCTAAGCCGGACGCGCCCGCACTTCTGGAAGCAGAATTGGCCCGTCCGGGTTACGAGCCGCTTCCGATTGCCATGGGCACCAACACCGACCCCTACCAACCGGTCGAAAAGCGCATGGGCATCACCCGCGGCATCCTTGAGGTTCTAGAGGCTTGCGGTCACCCTGTGACTATTGTCACCAAATCGGCGCTGGTGGTGCGGGATCTGGATATTCTAGAGCGCTTGGCCCGGCGAAACTTGGTTCATGTCTCGCTCAGCGTGACGACCCTGGACCGGCGGTTGGCACGCAGCATGGAGCCAAGAGCCTCCACACCATCACGGCGCCTGCAAGCGATCTCCAAATTAGCGTCGGCCGGGGTACCGACCTCGGTTCTGGCGGCGCCGATGATCCCAGGCCTGAACGATCATGAGATTGAGGCCATATTAGCGGCCGCCTCTAAGGCTGGCGCCACCGGCGCCGGATACATTCTGCTGCGACTGCCATTGGAGATCGCTGATCTGTTTGAGGAGTGGCTCCGGGAAACCCATACTGACCGGGCTGACCGCGTCCTCTCGTTGCTTCGCCAAACCCGTAACGGCCGCCTCTACAAAGCAAAGTTCGGTGAAAGAATGAGCGGAACGGGTCCAATCGCCGACCTCATATCGCGCCGGTTCACCAGGGCATGTCGCAAGTACCGACTGGCGCGGCGAGACGGGAATTTAGATATAAACCAGTTCCGTCGTCCGACACCGAGAGGCGCGCAATTGGCGCTACTTTAGAAGACGCCGACAATGCCCGATGCCACCAGCAAGGCCGCCATGCTGAGGTTGAAAACACGGCGTGCCCGAGCCCCGTTCAGCATGCGTCCAATTCGGGCTCCGAAAGCCGTCCAGAGGGCAACTGATGGCAGACAGGCGAGGAAGAAGATCAATCCCATCAGCAAAAGAGCCGCGACCTCTTGGGCCATGGCTTGCTCGGATCCCTGGAGCCTCCCGGCTCCAAACGTCGAAAGTGCACCAATAGCGATTAGCCAGGCTTTGGGGTTGATCCACTGAAAGGCGGCGGCTTCGATAAGATTGATGGGTCTGGCCCGCCCGCTTTCCACCCGTTCGGGCGCGGCGGTTGCAATCCGCCAGGCGAGATAGGTCAAAAATGCGAGACCGGCGACACGCATCACATCCAGGATGCCGGGGTAGAGATGCAGAGCGCCATCAACACCAAGCCCAACAATCAGAAGCATGATCGGAAAACCGATCGCGATGCCGAACATGTGTGGAACAGTTCGTGCAAACCCAAAGGTCGCGCCTGACGCGGTAACCATGACGTTGTTCGGCCCCGGTGTAATCGACATCACCACAGAAAATAGAGCAAACCCCATCAAGGATTGGTCAATCAGGGAACCATCAATCAAGTTCATATATCGAGCCTCGGTACGGGATAGAAACTCAGAATACTGCACCGCAATAAGTGATCGGCCAAAGTTTCAGGGATACCGGGTGGCATGGTCAAACCTTACATTGTCACCGGCACAAGATTATGCTTCCGGGGGATGCTGCCCCTTTGTTAAACCTGAAACTGAAGCATAAGTTCACAAGGTCTTGTGTATCATACTTGTCCGCATACAAGGGGTAGATTTAGATAAGACTTTACCGTCATATTCACCGATAATAGACTGATTTAATTAGTATATTTGAGCATACCAACCTTCCCAATCGAAATAGGACCACGGGGCCATGCCGGATTATCAATTGGAGCAAGACTTCGGCAGCGATCGTGGTCTGATCATAATTGGTTTGGACGAGGTCGGGCGTGGTCCCTGGGCTGGGCCAGTGGCGGCGGGTGCCGCGTGGCTGCCGCCCGAATGCCTATCAAGCAGGCTTGTCCAAGAAATCGACGACAGCAAAGCTCTATCGAAGCGCCGGCGGGGAATACTGGCGGCTGAACTGTGGGTTCAAGCCACAGTCGCGATTGGCTGGGCCAGCGTCGCCGAGATCGATGAGCTGAACATTCTCGCGGCTTCAATGCTAGCGATGCGTCGCGCGGCAATGTCTCTTGATGAAAGCCTGGCGATCGCGCCATCGGGAGTTTTGGTCGATGGTAATCGGTTGCCGGATCTGCCATGGCCGGCCCGGGCGGTGGTTAAGGGTGACGCTCGATCGCTATCGATAGCGGCGGCCTCGATTGTTGCCAAGGTCGCGCGAGATCAGGAAATGGTGCGACTGGCGGAGCTGCATCCGGGATATGGATGGGAGCGCAATGCCGGTTATGGGACCGCTGAGCATCGTTTGGCGATCGCCGCGATCGGGCTCACTGAGCACCATCGCCGGAGCTTCAAGCCGATCAGAGAGGCGGAGCGTTCTGACGGTCCGGGACACAAGACCGGCTAAGGATCTTTCAAGCGCCCACAATATGTCGTATGTGACTCGAAGAATCTCACATAACATATTGAGTCCATTGATTGAATCCGACCACCCTAACTTGACGATTTGGTGATTTCCCGGCACAATCCCCGCTCTTTGGCACGGACAACGACAAGAAGACATATGACTGGGGATGGGGGATTGCCGCTCGACGAGGTGCTCGTGGGCGACAGCATCGACATTATGCGCGGGCTACCGGACGGGTCGGTCGATCTGATATTTGCAGATCCGCCGTACAATCTGCAGCTCGCGGGTGATCTGCTACGACCGAACAATACTGCGGTCGATGGTGTCGATGATCATTGGGACAAATTCGACAGTTTTGCGGCCTATGACGCTTTCACGCGGGCCTGGTTGACTGAGGCGCGTCGGATCTTGAAGGATACCGGGTCCCTTTGGGTCATTGGGTCTTATCACAATATATTTCGGGTCGGTACAGCTCTCCAGGACCTTGGATTTTGGGTCCTGAATGACGTTATCTGGCGCAAAACCAATCCAATGCCGAATTTCCGCGGCAAACGCTTTACCAACGCGCATGAAACCATGATCTGGTGCGCCAAGGGCGAAGATGCCAAGCGCTACACCTTTAACTACGATGCCATGAAAGCGCTAAACGAGGACCAGCAGATGCGCAGTGACTGGTTATTGCCGCTCTGCACCGGTTCCGAACGCCTGAAGGTGAACGGCGAAAAGGCACATCCGACGCAAAAACCGGAAAGTCTGCTGAACCGAGTCATTCTCGCGTCGTCCAAGCCTGGCGATGTGGTGCTCGATCCTTTCTTTGGAACTGGCACCACGGGTGCCGCCGCGCGCCGACTTGGCCGCCGATTTGTCGGCATTGAGCGTGAGGAGAATTACGCCAAACTGGCCCGCAAGCGGATTGCCGGGGTGGTTCCAATCGACGATCCCGAGGTCCTGGTGATCGAAAGCAAGCGCAGCCTGCCCCGAGTACCGTTCGGAACGCTTTTGGAGCGCGGCATGGTGAACCCGGGTGAAGTGATGTTCGACCAGCGCCGCCGTTGGTTTGCCAAAGTTCGTGCTGACGGCAGTCTGATTTCAGAACGAACCAGTGGCTCAATCCATTCTGTCGGCGCTGCGGTTCAGGGTGCGCCCGCCTGCAATGGGTGGACTTTCTGGCATGTCGAACGCAATGGAGACCCGGTTCTGATTGATGCTTTCAGACAGAGGATCCGCTCGGAGATGACGCACTAGAGCCTGCCCCGGCGCCTCGCACAAACCAAAGCAGGCAAAGCCCTACCAACCAGAATGCTAAGATCGTTGTCATGCCAATGCGTTGACTGTCGGTCGCTAGCGTTACCCAGCCGACCAGAGCCGGGCCGAGAAAACTGGTGGCCCTGCCGGAAAGCGCAAACAACCCAAACATTTCCGCCCGCATATCGGCCGGCGCCAAATGCGCCATCATGCTGCGGCTGGCGGACTGAACGGGTCCAACAAAAATCCCAAGCGCCATGGCGCTGACCCAGAAACCTGTAACCGAAGTCACTGAAAGCACGGCGGCGCCGGTTATCAGCAAACCAATCAGCGAGACGACGATTGTCGGTTTGGCGCCGACCCGATCATCGATCCAGGAAAACCCGAAGGCGCCGAGCCCGGCAGTAACGTTCAAGGCAATGCCAAACTGAATGATCTCGGCGAAGGAAAGACCAAAGGTCCCAGCGGCATAAATTCCACCGAACGCAAACAAAGTGGTCAATCCGTCTGCGTAGAGCATTCGGGCAGCGAGGAATATCAGAACCTGACGATGCGCGCCTGCTCGGCGCAGGGTGTCGGCCAATACTCGTAAGGCTTCGGAAACCGATCGGGTGGCGGAAATATCGCGGCTTGGCGGGTCGCGCACCCAAAGGAAGAGAGGCACCGAGAACACGGCGAACCAAAGCGCCACCAACAGGGCGGTGGCGCGGACATGCTCGGCCGCGTCCTTGTCGAGGCCGAAAGGCGGTGTCTCTGCCTGGATCAGGACGACCAGCGCGACCACGAGACACAACAAGCCACCGAGGTAACCCAGCCCCCAGCCCCATCCGGAAACCCGCCCGTATCGATTGGGCCCGGTGATCTCCGGCAATAGCGCGTTATAGAACACCATGGTGAACTCAAACGCGGCGGTGGAAACCCCAACCAGGATAAGGGCCATCCAGATATCGCCGACATCCGGTCGCACGAACCATAAAAGCGCGGTGGTCGTAATGCAGATCACGGTGAAGGTGGCGAGCCAGCGCTTGCGGCCTCCGGTACGATCAGCGACCGCTCCTAGCATTGTCCCAGCGATTGCCGCGACGATGCCGGCAATCGCCATTGTCTGACCCCAGAGGAACGTGCCTTCGGTCTCATTCGGGGCAACCGCTTGGGTAAAATAGGCAGCGAAGACAAATGTTGTGATCACCGTTGGGTAGGCGGAATTGCCCCAATCAAAAAGGCACCACGAGAAAATCTCACGGCGGGTAGATTGTTGAGTGGTGGTCATTGTCCCATTCAGCCAATTTATCAGGCCGTGCAGACGATGACCTGGCCTTTATGCTTTGGGTTCGGTGAAATCGACCAAGTGCCGGTCATCGAGTGACCGGAATCATCCAAAGGGGACGCGAGTTGTAATTGGAAGGGCGGGTCCGTCGATTCAACCACGAGAATATTGGTCGCGGCCCCGTCCTCGAAACATTTGGTCGCATTAGTAAAGCAATTCTGAGCGGTTTCCGGGATCGGGAACCAATCGCTCCAGTCCGCATTCGGTCCAAATCGCACCCGCGCAAACGACAGCGGACGGAATGTCATATTGATCAATGACACCGCAAATGACTGCTTCCCGGCGGTTGGCCCCTCGCGTTCGCGATTGAGCTGGCTCGCCGTGATTGCCGTGATGTCGTACCCTTCCATCTCAATCCCCCTGCACGCTTAAGGATTGCAACCTCAACGGGCCAAAAGAGACCGCATTTGCCCGTTAGCCACAGCAAGCATAGCAAGATCGACCCCATCTGATCCACGTAGATCAGAAATCAAACGCGCGGCGCGGTCAACAGTTTCGCCGCGATTGGCCTCCCAAGCCTCGACAGACGAGGACCCTGTATTGGCATTTGCCCCCTTGCCGCTGGAATTTTTCTTACCTTTTCCGCCGCCCTTGCCGTTTGCGCTCGCATCGGCGGCGAGAACATCCTGTGCCAGTTGGATCTGGTGATTGAAGAAGTCGTCAACCACGGCAGAGACAGCCATTTTCTGCCAATGGGTTTCCGCGACCAGGGCTTCTGCGCGATCTCGCAACCAATCGAGCGCAAATCGTGAGCCGACCGAGAAATAGACCTCGGCCACCCTGGCAACGGGCTCGCCGGTTTGGGTTGCCAACCGCACTACGTCGCATGCTGAAACCATGACGTCGTTGGCCGCGACCTGCCAAGCGAGATCTTTCGGCACTCCTGCGGCGCAAAACTCCTCGGCCTTGGCGTCGATGGTCTTGCGATCGAAATCGCTCAAGACCGATGGCAGGCAGGCGCGTAACTCCGCGACCCCGGCCCGGTATGCCGTGGTGGCGGCCCGAATATCCAGTGGGCGGCGCTCGTTACGAAGCAACCAAACACCGGCGCGCTCGACCAGGCTTTTGATTTCCAGCAACATACGGGTCTGGACTTCGGCTGGAATTTTGTCATCCAGATCTTCGCATTGACCCCACATTCCGCGCACGTTGAAGATATCTCGAGCGGCGATATAGGCGCGGGCAATGTTCGGTGCGATGTCTCCGGTATGCTCGCGCACAGTCGCGATGAAGCTGGCCCCCACCCGGTTGATCATGGAGTTGGTGACGTAGGTGGCGATGATTTCGCGGGCCAGAGGGTGCTGGTGGATTTCCTTGGCGTATTGCTTTCGAAGACGTTCCGGGAAATAGCGTTCCAGGTCGTCTCGCATGCTCGGATCGTCCGGCAAATCGGACAGCAGCAACTCGTCATACATTTCCATCTTGGCATAGGCGAGCAGGACTGCCAGTTCTGGGCGTGCAAGCCCTTCGGATGCCTCGGACCGTTCCTCGATTTCCTCTTCGTCCGGCAGGAATTCGATCTCCCGGTTCAGCTTGGTTGCGCCGCGCTCAAGTTGACGCATCAGGCGTGAATGCTCGTCGAGGTCGTCTGCCCCACGGCTAAGCGCCATGGTCAGGGCCTGGGTCTGATCGTAGTTGTCCTTCAGGACCAACTCCCCGACCTCGTCGGTCATTTTGACCAAGAGCTCATCGCGTTGTTTTGTGGTCATGTCGCCGTTACGAACGACGCTGCCGACCAGGATTTTGATGTTCACCTCGTGATCGGAGCAATCGACGCCGGCTGAATTGTCGATCGCATCGGAGTTGATGCTGATCCCACGTCGCCCGATCTCAATGCGGCCTCGCTGGGTGACGCCAAGATTGGCGCCTTCTCCGACGACCTTGCACCGCAATTCCTCGCCATCAACACGCACAGCGTCATTAGCCCGGTCTCCAGCCTCAACGTTGGCTTCCCAACCGGCTTTGACGTAGGTGCCGATGCCGCCGAACCAGAGTAGGTCAGCCTTGGCCACGATGATGGCTCTGATCAACTCATTCGGCGTGACAGTTTCCGCCTCAATGCCAAAGACATCCCGGATTTCTCGCGAGAGCTTGAGCGACTTGGCGCTGCGATCGAAAATCCCACCGCCTTTTGAAATTAGCTTTGGATTATAGTCCGACCAACTTGAGCGCGGCAGATCGAACATCCGGCTGCGTTCAGTCCAGCTTTTCGCCGCGTCTGGGTTCGGATCAACGAAAATGTGCAGGTGGTTGAACGCACCCAGCAACCGAATGTGCTTGGACAGCAGCATGCCGTTACCGAAGACATCTCCGCTCATGTCGCCGACGCCGACGACGGTGAAGTCGGTGGTTTGAATATTGGTGCCGAGCTCACGGAAATGACGCTTGACCGATTCCCAG
>JABIRP010000163.1 GCA_018699735.1 Rhodospirillaceae bacterium
AAAGCGTCGAGAGCAAGTTCCGGGTCTTGATCGTCAACCCCAAGGCGGCATTTCACGGTTACCGGGATCGAGACGGCGCGGCGCATTGCGGCGACACAGGCCGCCACCGTCTCCGGCTCTTCCATCAAACAGGCACCGAACCGACCGGACTGCACTCGGTCACTTGGGCAACCGACATTGATGTTGACCTCGTCATATCCGGTGGCTTCGGCGATGCGGGCAGCTTCTGCCATGGCTTCAGGCTCGGACCCGCCGAGTTGCAAGGCGACTGGATGCTCAACATCGCTGAACCCGATCAGGCGATTGCGGTCGCCGTGGATCACGGCCGCCGTCGTGACCATTTCGGTATAGAGCCGTACACGCTTGGAAATCAGGCGCAGAAAGTACCGGTCGTGCCGGTCCGTCCACTCCATCATCGGTGCGACGCTGAGGCGATATGGCGAGAGTTCGGGTCCCATGTCGGGGTTTTACACGCCCGAACGGTTCGCGTCGAGACGGCAGCGACTATGTGCGGTTTGTAAACATTTTTGCCCGAGTATTCCCGAGGCGACACCATGACGCCAGTGCGCAAGACCGCGCGAGCAAACGAGGATACGGAACCTGAACCGGATTTGGCACGACTGTGGGAGAGGGTCATGACACCAGAGATCGAAGAGTTTCAGCCGATCGAAGAGTTTCGGCCAATCGAAGCGTTCCGGCTTGAGCCTGACTGCATCTGGGTTCAATGGGCGGGTGGCGCTGAAAGCCGGTTTCATCACATCTGGTTGCGTGACAATTGTCCCCAAGGCTTACATCCGGTCACCTGGGAGCGGATTCAGGATGTCATGGATCTTGACCCGGACCTTTGCCCGGCCTCGGTGAAATTGACCGACGCGGGCGGCCTTACCGTATCCTGGACCGACGTATACACCAGTCATTACGGGGCCGATTGGCTGCACCGGCGGCGTTACGACGCCACCGCCCGCGCCGAGCGCCGTCTTCGGCCGTCCCTTTGGGGCGCGGCGATCGCCGACACCTTGCCGGAAGCCCAGTTTGCCGAGATAGCGACCGATGACGCGGCGCTGCTCGCCTGGTTGCGGCAAGTTCGGAACTTTGGTTTCGCGCTGGTGCGCCAGATGCCGGACGATGAGCGCGCCGGCGAACAGGTGGCGGAGCGGATCTCGTTCCTGCGCCAGACCAATTTTGGCACAGGGTTCGACGTAATTTCGAAACCGAACCCGAATAACATTGCCTATACCGCGATCGAGTTGAAGGCACATACAGATTTGCCCAATCGTGAGATGCCACCTGGGATCCAGTTCCTGCACTGCCTCGATTTCCAAGCAACCGGCGGCGACAGTTTGTTAGTTGACGGCTTTCACGCGGCGGAAACTCTGCGGGCAGAGGATGCCGACGCTTTCGCAATTCTGGCCAGCACCGCAATTCCGTTTCGCTTTCACGATCGCGAATGGGACATTCGGTGGAGTGGCCCGCCAATCGAGCTCGATGCCGATGGACACGTGCGGGGCATCCGTTATCACATGGCCTTGACGGCGCCGCTCGATGTGCCGGCCGACCGGGTGGTGCCGGTGTACCGGGCCTTGCGAGCGTTCACGCAAATTCTCAGGCGTCCAGCAATGGAACTGCGGATTCGGTTGCGCCCGGGTGACATGCTCGCCTTCGATAATCGCCGATCCCTGCACGGCCGCGCCGCTTTCGATCCGAATTCGGGTTCCCGGCGCCTACACGGTTGTTACGTTGACATCGACGAGTTCATGAGCCGTATTCGAGTGCTTGAGGGTGAGAACCTTTTGCACTGAGGCCAATGGTAGACTTCCAGACCCTGCTTGAAGAGATCCGTGGTTGCGCTGTTTGTGCGCAAGCGTTGCCGCTTGGCCCGCGCCCAGTGCTGGTGGCAAAGCCGTCGGCGCGACTGCTGATCATCGGTCAGGCGCCTGGCACCAAAGTGCATGAGAGCGGTATTCCCTGGAACGATCGCTCTGGTGATCGATTGCGCGATTGGTTGGCGTTGGACCAGGGCCGGTTTTACGACCCGTCCCTGGTTGCGATCCTTCCCATGGGGCTTTGTTATCCAGGGGTCCTGCCACGTGGTGGAGACGCGCCGCCCCGTCCGGAATGTGCACCGCTCTGGCATGACAAGGTGCTAGCGCATCTCCCGAACATCTCATTGACCCTCTTGGTCGGATCCTATGCGCAAGCACGCTATCTCGAGCGCCGCCGCAAGCGGACTTTGACCGAGACTGTACGGACTTGGCGAGAGTACGGGACCTCTGTCATCCCCTTGCCGCATCCAAGCTGGCGCACCACCGGCCTGGCCCGGAAAAACCCTTGGTTCGAGGCAGACCTGTTGCCGGACCTGCGAGCGAGAGTGGCGCGGGTTCTTTCCAGCTAATGGTCCTTGGCATCTGCGAGACCTCAGAGCCTATGACCCTATTCTGATTTCAACCAATTTCCGCTTCCCGGCCGACCGGGATGGAGAGCCAGGACCCCGATCACGTCTCGCGGTGTCACCTGGGCTAGACCCCAGATAGCCATTTTGCGTCTTTGGATGACGAAAATTCTCTTTATAAGATAAAAGCACACTAAAATACTACTCATTGTCGCTATAACTTAGGCGTATTCTTTTTGGGTTTATTAACCAGGGAGAAATGCTATGCCTTTTCAGTTTTCATCATGCCAAGCGCTTTTACCGCAAGTTGGTGCACTCTATGGCCCGTATACAGAGCTATTCGGTGAATACATCCTACAAGCTCATATGACCTTCGAGCGCCTTGGTTTGAGGCCTTATGTGTCGCGTGATATGGCTGCGTTGGAACACTTTAGCGACACGGTCTCGACGCCCTTGTTGTCCACGTTTAACCCGAATATCTGCATGTTTCCTGAGCAAAACGGCCTTTGGATCGCCGTGCTCGATCGCGACGACAAAATTGTCGCCTGCCAGGCGGACCGGTTGGTCTTGATCATGCCGGGTACGTTGGAAGAGGACCTGACATCGCTGCGGCTGTTCTATGATGATCCAGACTCATCCGCTGCCGAAGGCGAGCATTTGACCTTGTCTGAGCCGGCCCGCGGATTGGCTGCGTCGATCGCAGGACGGATCGCTTATGCTGGGCGACTCTACGTCGATTCGGCCTGGCGCGGCCATGGGATTGGGCAGGTGCTCTCGCTTCTCGGTCATGCTTTGTCCTCGGCCTGGTGGTTCCCAGATCACATCGTGACGCTCGTGCGCCAAGAAGTCAGAGTGACAAAACCCGGGGGAAAGTTCGACTACCCGAGAAAAGAACGCGGTATCAGCTGGATGCAACCCGATTATCCGGGAACTAGCGATCTTTGGCTCTATGCGAAAACGCCGGAAGACGTCGCAGAACAGTTGGAAGGCGCTATGCGGCCAACCGAGCATCGGGCGCGCTCGGCAGCGTAGTGCCGAGCAGGCCGACACTGTTTCTGTCGTGCGCCATGTGAACAGGAAGGACGAGCCGGTACCAATCGCGTCTTGCCGGCCGTCCGTCACTGTCGACGATGATACCGGAACAGGCAAAAATGCGGGGCTCGCCATGGTCCAAGCAGGCGCGGAACTCCTGATCTATCCAGGCGCCAAGATTGGCGTCTGGCTGATCGGTGACCCGGGCTCCGATGAGGCCTTGCCTGTGGGTATCGCTGACGAAATCCAAGGCCGCGCCGAAGAAACCGAAGCGAAGGGCGCCATCTTTATCCGGTTCAACCAGACTGCTCCGGCCAAGCAGACCTGTACCAGCGAGGGCGCTGAATATGGGAAGTTCGGTATTGATCACGCCTTGACGGCGAAGCTCTGACCTCTCCTGCCAGGCTTCGATCAAGGGGCCAAACCGTCGCGCGGTATCCGTTTGGTTTCGGTCAAATACGCGTTTCGGGTCGAAGGCGCGGGACACGAAGGCCTGGACCGGTGGAGATGCGCCCAATCCCATCATCTGAATTTTGTCGATCGCGGCATCGATCGAACTGTCCAGCACAACCGCACCGCTGGAACTATCGTGCAAGGTGATCCAATGGTCGGGGCTCGTTAAATACTCGAAGTTGCGAACCAACGTCCGGCGCAGTGGCGCTGTCATGCGGTTCACGCAAACCACGACATTGAGCAAACGTTTCTCCGGTATCTCGATAACCAGCGCACGCCCCATGCTTTCGATTAGAAAGCGCTCTGACGACGTCAAAGATCGATTCTCCGGTCGCCCATCGGCGATCGAAAGATACTCACCGTCTTTACTTATCCAGTATCGCAGTGCCGGCAATCTTCGTCTCCGTGACCTGCGTCGCCATAGGTTTAATCGTGAGTAAGATAGTGCTGCACCTGCAATCAGGCAACCTTGCCGGACCCCGGGGCCGGACCCCGGGGCTGCCCGGTTGCGTTATACCGAGCCACCGCCTGATGGTCGCTCGGGGTCGGCGCGGGTCAAGAGCAGCACAGAGCCGGCGATCACCACTGAACCCGCCAAGGTGGCGGCACTCGGGAGTTCCTGGAAAAGCCAAAATGCTATGCCGGCGGCAATCGGCAATCGCAGGTATATGTACGGGAAAGCCAGCGAGGCATCGGAAATGCGCAGCGCGTAAACTAAGGCGAATTGGCCGATCGTTCCGACCACGCCGACAGCAGTAAGCAAAACCAATTCATCGACGGTCGGTGTCTGCCAGACAACCACAGCAAACGGCAAGGTCAACACAGTCATAGCCAGGCTCATCAAAGTAACAATCGTGGCCGGGCTGTCCTTGCCGGTAAGCCGCTTTACGATCAACGAGGAGGACGCCACACCGGCAGCACCGAGTACCGAGGCGATCGCGGCAGGATGAAACAATTCCCCGCCGGGGCGCATGACGATCAGGACGCCAGCGAACCCGACCGCGATCGCGAACCATCGCTTTCTGGTTACGGTTTCGGCCAGGAATAAACTCGCCCCGACGGCGACGAACAGAGGTGAGGTGAAGGAGTAAGTCATCGCCTCGGCCGTGGGCAGGTAGGCCAGGCCTGTGAACCCGGCCAGCAGGGCGATGAGACTGGTGAGCGACCGCGCCATGTTCAATTTGGGGTGATGGGTCCTGAATACGGAAAAGCCCACAGACAGGATGATCGGAACCACGAACAGCGCACCGATTAACGAGCGAAAGAATGCGATCTCAAACGGATGCAATGTCTGACCAGCCAACCGCACCAGAATGCCCAATACAGCATAGGCGGTGACGGCAAGGATCATGAGTGTGGCAGAGCGCATGTGGTCAATTGCCGGTTACTCGTTCAACAGCAATGCGATCAGGTGTCCCGGTATAAGTGCGCTAATTCTCGTGAATAATCAATGGCGACAATAAGGGCGTCGGCTGCCGCCCTGGTTCGCTCTGTCGCCGATACCGTTAACCCGGATCTCGACCGACGACACCTGTGAGGCACCCGATGGCGCCGGCAGCTTTTACCAATTCCGAGCAATCTACCGTGATGCACTCGATCCCAACGCCCTCCAGAGTGCGTTGCACGATCTCGTATCCGGCAACCATCAATATCTTGCGGGGGCCGAGGGTTACGAAGTTGAACGCGCGACCGTGGTCGAGTTCAGGGCCCTCGGGGAGCCAGACTATGTCGTAGCCGCGCTCCTGTAGTGCGCGCACGGCCGAGAACGGCGTGCGCCGCCACCAACAAACAGCGAGGTCCTTATCGACGATCCGCATCAAGCCCATGAAGTGCATGGTGCCAAATGGCAGATCCGCCGAGAGCGTCTCTACCCCCATCTCCGACAACGCGCTTGAGATTTGTCCGACGGCTTCCTGATTGGTGCGTAAGCCCTTGCCGACCATCACGGTCTTCGGATCGAGCCACATGGCATCCGCGCCTTCGAATACAGCAGTACCGCGCAAGGTGCGAACGATCGGTACGCCAATATCCGCCAAGCGCCGCTGGATCTCTCGCTCTTCCCCAGCACGAACAGTCGACGCGGGGCGGGCCAGGATGGCGCCTTCAGGGGTCAGGAATACCAGATCGGCACAGAACATCTGGTTCGGGCGGGGTTGGCCGGGTGGGTCGACGTAATGCACCTCGACCCCTTGGCTGCGATAGGCTTCGACCATGGCATCGTGCTGCTCGCAGGCTTTTGCGAAATCGACCTTGTCCAGCATTTGGACCGCGTCGGGATCGGAGTTTGAAATCTCAAGTTCCGCGCCGGGCCGATGCACCAGGACCGTGCGCAGCCGTGCCCATTCGGTGTCGATGCCGCATTCGGCCCAAAGCCGGCCGATCTCGGCGCGATGGGTATCGCTGCGCCCGGACCAGCCGGGTCCGCCATAAGCCGACGTGTTTGAAAGCCCGCTACTGTCACTCATCGTCGTTCCCATCCTTATATGACCCGAGCCGAAACAAAAATCCGTCCGGGCGTTGACCTAGTCGTTGCTCCACACCGGCAAACTGAGGTAATAAGAAGCCGATGGTTCCCGATGGCGCAAGCCCCGGGAGGAAATAGGGAACACGGAGGGATCAAAATTTGGCCCCAACCGTGGCTGCCCCCGCAACTGTAAGCGGCGAGCGGGTGTTCGAAAACCACTGGCGAACCAGGAAGAACTGGGAAACCGGGAAGGACGAGCACTTGCGCAGACCCGCAGCCAGGAGACCTGCCATCAAGGCACGATCCACGTCGTCGGGTGAGGCGACCAAGTGAGGAGATGAGGGTAATGATGAAACGTACAACCGTCCGCGCTCAGGCGATTAAACTAGAACACGCCGGTGCGGCAGTTGCCACCCGCGCGCTTCCTGCAGCACTAGCGGCGATTTTGCTTGGCGCATTCATGGTGATTGGGGTCGGTTTCGCGCATTCCAACGTGGTCCATAACGCGGCTCACGACGGACGCCACGCTCTCAACTTCCCCTGCCACTAAGGCAACCACAATGTTCCGTCGGGTTTTCCTGACAGCCATCCTCGCGGGATTGCTGTCGGGCGCAGTGCTGTCCGTGGTTCAGGAATTTACGACGACGCCGCTGATCCTGTTCGCCGAACAGTTCGAAGATCAGGTGTCTATAGCCAAAGATGGCGTGCAGTTGGCGCATGGCCAGGTCCCGGTGCATCCTCACGACGAAACGGGCCGTGCGGCTTGGGCTCCGGAAGACGGGATTGAGCGGATGTCTTTCACCGCTTTAACCAACATTATTTTCGGTGTCGGGTTTGCGTTGCTCTTAGTTG
Organism: Rhodospirillaceae bacterium; assembly: GCA_018699735.1. Taxonomy (GTDB): domain Bacteria; phylum Pseudomonadota; class Alphaproteobacteria; order Thalassobaculales; family Thalassobaculaceae; genus JABIRP01. The sequence goes on from JABIRP010000163.1 coordinate 7,191, forward strand.
GCTTGTTTGCTCTACATGGCGGGCCGAAGTCCGGCCGCGAGGGGACCGTCTGGGGTGTGGTCGGCTTCACTGTATTTGCACTGGCGCCGGCACTGGGCTTACCAGCCGAGCTCCCCGGCAGTACGGCGGCCGCTCTTGAAGCCCGGCAGGTTTGGTGGTTTTTCGCTGCCGGTGGAGCGGGCGTCGGCGTTGCACTGATGGTTTTCGCGCGCAATTGGTGGATGCCGGTTGTCGGGATCGTGGCCCTGGCATTGCCACACCTGGTTGGCGCTCCGCACCCCGAGGCTTATGTCTCTGGACCACTTCCAGCCGAACTCGCCGGTCAATTCGCGGCCAGTTCTCTCGTCGTTCAAGCGATCTTTTGGGCGGTCATGGGGTGGACTGCCGGCAAAGTTTGGTCGCGCATGGACGACGCCACAGAAACTGCCTGAGGTCAGGCATCAATTCGCGCCCTTTCCCTCAAGGACAGGGGTTCGGATAGCGCGCATGCGCCGCCTCAATCTCATCCAGAACCTCGTCGGACAACACCATGTCCCAGGTATCGATGTTTGACTTCAGCTGCGCCATCGTTGTGGCGCCGGCAATGGTCGCGGTGGTGAATTGGCGGGTGTTCACATAGGCGAGCGACATCTGTGCTGGGTCCAAGCCGTGGCGCTTGGCGATCGCGACATACTCGGAAATGGCGCGCTCCGCGTTAGGCTTGTCGTAGCGACTGAAGTAGTCACCGAACAATGTCAGGCGGGCGCCCTCAGGACGAGCGCCGTCCAGGTATTTGCCGCTCAGCCACCCGCCTGCCATTGGTGAGTAGGCGAGCATGCCGCAATCCTCACGGATCGAGACCTCGGCCAGTCCGATCTCATAAACCCGGTTCAACAGATTGTAGGAGTTCTGGATCGCGGCCATGCGAGGTAAGCCATGGGTCTCGGCCTCGATGAGAAATCGCATGGCACCCCAAGGCGTCTCATTCGAGAGCCCGACCGCGCGGATCTTGCCCTGCTTGACCAAACCGGCCAGCACATCCAGAGATTCTCCGACTTCGGTCCACTCCTCATCGTCGATATGGCGGTAACCGAGCTTGCCGAATGAGTTCACGGAGCGCTCGGGCCAGTGCAGTTGGTAGAGATCTATGTAGTCAGTCTGGAGCCGTCTCAGGCTGTTCTCCACCGCCTCGGTCAGATGCGCGTGATTGAAACGCGGCTTGCCGTCCCTCACATAGGCGAACCGTTCACCAGGACCAACCGCCTTGGTGGCCAGAACGACCTTGTCACGGGTCCCGCGCGCGGCAAACCAGGTGCCGATGATCTCTTCGGTACGCCCAAAGGTCTCCTGCGTCACCGGTACGGAGTACATCTCGGCCGTATCAAAGAAATTCACACCACGCTCGAGCGCATAGTCCATTTGCTCGTGCCCTTCGGCCTCTGGATTCTGTTGGCCGTAGGTCATGGTGCCGAGACAGATGACACTAACGTTCATATCCGTGCGGCCAAGGCGCCGGTACTCCATGGGGTCAGTCCTGTTCATTTGAGAGACGTGGTGCTGGGGCGCGTGACTTAGCGCGAAGCGACGGGCGGGTCAATTCGGTGGCGTATTGATCACTGGGCACGCAAATACGATTGGCCGCTCGATGAATTATCAATTTCGCAAAACTAGGGAGCGGTTCGATCCAGTAGCTTCCGCACGCTTGGCAACATCCGGCTGACGATCACATCGATCCCTGTTGCTGTCGGGTGCATGCCGTCGGGAAGATTGAGCGCCGGGTCGCCGGCAACGCCCTCCAGATAGAACGGATAGAACACCACCGAGTGCTCCGCGGCGAGGCGCCGGTAGACGGCCGCGAACTCTCCGCCGTATTCCTGACCGAGGTTCGGTGGTGCCTGCATGCCGGCGAGCAACGCCGGGATCTTTAAGCGCGCGAGTTCGATCAGGATGGCGCTGAGGTTGCGGTAGGTTTCTTCTGGATCCAGACCGCGCAATCCGTCATTGGCGCCAAGCTCGATGATCGCGGCTGTTGGTTTTGCGGCCATCGACCAGGACAGCCGGGCCCGACCTCCTGCCGAG